>JAFTMY010000020.1 GCA_017452165.1 Clostridia bacterium
ATATAATGATGGTTATAACGAAGTTATCCATGGCTATGCAAACAACATTAACACCATTGAAGGTGGAACTCATATTGAAGGTTTTAAAAAGGCTCTTTACAAGGTTATTAACGAGTATGGTCATAAACTTAAAATCCTTAAAGATGACGACAAATTAACGGGCGAAGATGTTAGGGAAGGTATTACTGCAATAGTTAATGTAAAACTTCAAGAACCACAATTTGAAGGACAAACAAAGACAAAACTTGGCAATAGTTATATGCAAGCAGAAGTATCAAGTGCCGTTGTAGAACTTTTCGGAACATACCTTGAAGAAAACCCAGATGAAGCAAGAAGTTTAATACTTCGTTCTGTTACTGCTCAAAAGGCAAGAGAAGCGGCAAATGCTGCAAGGTCTATGGCAAGAAGAAAAGGAGCACTTGAGTCAACATCTCTCCCTGGAAAACTTGCAGACTGCACTGAAAAAGACCCAAAACTTTGCGAAATTTATATCGTAGAGGGTGATTCAGCGGGTGGAACTGCTAAGCAATGCCGTGATAGAAGATTCCAAGCGATTCTCCCACTTCGTGGTAAGATTTTAAATGTTGAAAAGGCAAGACTTAATCACGTTTTAACAAACGAAGAAATTAAAGCAATGATTACTGCGTTTGGTGGTGGTGTAGGTCAAGAATTTGACCATACAAAACTTAGATATGATAAAATTATATCTATGACTGATGCCGATGTCGATGGAGCACACATTAGAATTTTACTTTTGACTTTCTTCTATCGTTTTATGCCAGGACTTATTGAAAATGGACACGTTTATTCAGCAATGCCTCCACTTTATAAACTTCAAAAAGGTAAGCAAGTAGCATATTGTTATAGCGAAGAAGAAAAAGAGGAAAAGATTGCTGAAATGGGAACAAAAGGCTTAGATATTCAAAGATACAAAGGTCTTGGTGAAATGGACAAAGAACAACTTTGGGACACTACTATGAATCCAGAAAATAGAGGTCTTAGACAAATTCAAATTAAAGACGCTATCGAAGCAGATAAAATCTTCACAATTCTTATGGGTGATGCACCAGAACTTAGAAGAAAATTTATCGAAGAAAATGCAAAACTTGTTGATAATTTGGATATTTAGTTATGGAAAAAAGATACTTAGAAACTTATGAAAAATGTCTTTCAACCTTAGGTTGTAATTCTCAGATTTTAATGTGCATTGAAGAAATGAGCGAACTTACGAAAGAACTTTGCAAGTTTTATAGGCAAGGCGAAATGAATTGTAGCGTGGAACTTAAAAATCATATTTGCGAAGAAATTGCAGATGTTCAAAATATGGTTGATGAAATGCAGTTCATCTTTGGCATAGAAAAAGTTGATGAAATTAGAAAACAGAAAATTGATAGAGTTGAAAAGAGATTAAAAGAGGAGTTGTAAAAATAGTTTATGAAAAAAAGAGATTTTAGTTTAGAACATGATAAAATTGTGGACAATACCGTAATTTATCCTGTTGAAATAAATACAGAAATGAAAAAAAGTTTCATTGAATATGCTATGGCTGTTAACATTTCAAGAGCGATTCCAGATGTTCGTGATGGTTTAAAACCAGTTCATAGAAGAATTTTATTTTCTATGCATGAAACAGGCATAACTTCAGATAAACCACATAAAAAATGTGCGAGAATTGTCGGTGATGTTCTTGGTAAATATCACCCTCATGGCGACTCATCAGTATATGGTGCGCTTGTTCGTTTTGCTCAAGACTTTGCTATTCGTTACCCACTTGTTGATGGTCATGGTAACTTTGGTTCTGTTGACGGTGATCCACCAGCAGCATATCGTTATACTGAAGCAAGACTTAGTAAACTTGCAGGTGAAATGCTTAGAGATATTGACAAAGAAACAGTTGATTTCTCACCAAACTTTGACGCAAGTTTAAAAGAACCTGATGTTCTTCCTTCAAGATTTCCTAATCTTTTAGTAAATGGTTCAGATGGTATCGCAGTAGGTATGGCGACAAATATTCCTCCACATAACTTAAATGAAACAATTGATGCAGTAATTGCTGAAATGAATAATCCTGAAATGACTATTGAAGAGATTATGGAAGTTCTCCCTGCACCAGATTATCCAACCGGTGGTATAATTATGGGCACAGAATCTCTTAAAAGAGCCTATATGACAGGTAAGGGTGGCGTTGTAATTCGCTCTAAAACAGAAATTGAGGAAGATGATGGAAAGACAAGAATTGTTGTCACAGAAATTCCTTATCAAGTTAATAAAAGTGAACTTATCAAGCATGTTGCAAACCTTGTAAAAGATAAAAAACTTGAGGGTATCTCAGATATTAGAGAAGAATCTGATAGACATGGTATGAGAATTGTTTTTGATGTAAAAAGAGACTTTAACGCTCAAGTAGTTTTAAATACACTCTTTAAAAAGACTCAACTTCAATGCTCTTATGGTATTAACTTCTTAGCACTTGATAATGGTTATCCGAAAATTTTAAATATTAAGCAAATTTTAGATTGCTATATTGCACATCAAAAAGAAATAATTTATAGAAGAACAAAGTATGATTTAGCAAAGGCTGAAGAAAAAGCACATATTATTGAAGGCTTAGTAATTGCTCTTGCTAACATTGATGAAGTTGTTAGAATTATTAAAATGTCAAAAGATAGAGAAGAGGCATCTAACAATCTTCAAAACGCATTTATGCTCAGTCAAGCACAAGCAGGTGCAATTCTTGATATGCGTCTTCAAAGACTCACAAGTCTTGAAATTGAAAAACTTAATAATGAACTTGCAAACTTAAAAGAATTAATTGCTGAACTTAAGAGTATTTTAGAGAGCGAAGAAAAGATTAAAGAAGTTTTAATTAAGGAACTTTTAGAATTAAAAGAACGCTTTGGTGATGAAAGAAAGACAGGAATTGACTTTAATGCTGATTCAGATATCAACATTGAAGACTTAATTGAGAAAGAAGATGTAGTTATTTCAATGACACACCAAGGTTATGTTAAGAGACTTCCTGTTAGCGAATATAGACAACAAAGTCGTGGAGGAACTGGTGCAAGAGCGCATAAGACTAAAGATGAAGATTTTGTTGAAAATATGTTCATTTCTTCAACTCACGATACAATTATGTTCTTTACAAATCGTGGTAAGGTTTATACACTTAAAGGATATGAAATTCCAGAAGAACAAAAGACAGCAAGAGGAAGAAATTTAATCAATCTTCTTCCAGTTGAAAAAGGTGAGGTTGTAAGTGCTGTTCTTCCTAAGAGTGAAGATAGCAATGGCTATCTTACAATGGCAACAAAAAATGGTCTTATCAAAAAGACAGCATCTAGTGAGTTTGATAGTATAAGAAAAACAGGTAAAATTGCTATTTCTCTCGCAGAAAATGATGAACTTATTAATGTTAACTACTCAACAGGTGAATCAACTGTTATGGTAGCAACAAATGCTGGTAAATGTATTAGATTCTCTGAAAAAGATACAAGAGCGCTAGGCAGAGATACAATGGGTGTTAGAGCGATTGAACTTGCTGAGGGTGACTTTGTTGTTTCAATGATTGTTTGTGATGAAACAAAAGATGTTTTAACTATTACAGAAAACGGCTTTGGAAAGAGAAGTCCACTTACTGAATATAAGGTTCAAAATAGAAATGGTAAGGGTATGAAAGCAGGTGTATTCAATGAAAAAACAGGAAAACTTGTTTGTATGAAACTTGTTAGTGAAGAAGATGACGTAATGCTTATTGCAGATAATGGAATTATCATTAGAACAAAGGTTAATACTATTTCTAAGATTAATCGTGATACAATGGGTGTTAAAGTTATGAAACTTCAAGAGGGTGCAAAAGTTTCTTGTGTGGCAGTAGCAAGCCCTGTTGAAGAAGAAACTGAAGAAGATTATTCAGAAACTGAAAATGTTGATGAAACACTTGAAAATCAATCTCAAAATGATGAAGTTGTTGAAGTTAATGAAGATGAATCTTTAAATGATGATTCGTCAATAGATGATAATTTACAAAACCAAGAAGAGGATTTTGAAGTTTAGAAATTATAATTAAATAATAAATAAAAAAAGTTCATTATAAAATTTATAATGAACTTTTTTTATGTTTAAAATTGAAAAGTATATATTTAAGGGGTTTCATTCCAAGCCCCATAAGGAAATGTCCTTTAATTCGAGTTAAAATTTATAGTTTGGTGGCTAGCCCCATATACCCCCCACAATTGACCTGTGTTTTTCGTGGGTTCTACCCACACCCGCAAGGAACTTGTCCCTTGACCCGAGTTAAAATTTATTTTTTCCAAAATAAATTTTGAGTGCTTGTCTTGACAAAACACTATCGTATTTTGCCTAATTCCCGTGTTAATAATTTAAATTAAATACATAAAAAAGCACCGATTTCTCGGTGCTTTTTGTTTTATCTTCTATTCAAAAATTGTTCTTTTTCTTCAGGAGTAAGTGCATTGAAATGTTCCATAAATCTATCGAACTTTTTTTGAAGTTCATCGTCTTCTTGTTTTTCAACTTCTTTTCTAATGTCTTTTAAAGAAACTTTTTCAATTTTTGCTTCAGGTAAATTTTCAAGTTCATTATTTTCCATTATTATCTCTCCTAAATTATTATTCGTCTTCTTCGTAGTCTTCATCAGGTCTACATGCTGTGAGCAATTCTTGAGTTGCAATGAGTTGAGTAATAAAATCTGGGTCAGTTTCACAAAGTGAACCGAGTTTCTCAAAAACTTCTTCAAAAGTTACATCATCACCCTCTCTAAAATTAGCCTCAACCTTTTTGATTAAATCATCTGGGTCTTCAGGCAACATTTTAGCAGTTTGTGAAAATGCACTAGCATCTTCTAAGATTTCAAGTTCTTCAGGTGTGAAATTTAAGTATTCGAGTTCTTCCTCAGTGAACGGTAAAAATGATTTGTTTTCATTATCTATAGCCATATTTTATTCCTCTCTATATTTAAATAATTGTAAAATAGAAAACTTATCTAAAATTTAATTAAACAGTTGCTTCTCTTCCTGCTGTTTCCATTGCTTGTGCAGGTTTTGCTTGTGCTTTCTTAGCGGCACGTGCTGCTTCAGCTTGTGCTTTCATAGCTTGTGCTTTTTCAATAAGTCTTGCTTGAACACTTTGATCAAGGGAACTAGCTTTAATTTTATCTATAACTTTATCCCAAGTTGTGAATCTTCCATGGTCTCTTACTTGTGTAACATTTGACATGTCAATTCCAAGTAAATCTTTGAATTCTTTTTCAATATTTGTAACTGCTGGTGATACAGGTTCTTTCTTTTCTTCTTTCTTAGGGTCTTCTTTCTTAGGATCTTCTTTCTTTTCTTCTGGTTTAGGATCTTCTTTCTTTGTTGGATTTGCTTTTTCTTGTAAATCTCTTAATTCTTTTTCTTTTCCTTCAACCTTTTGAATCGCCTTTAAGATATTCATTTTTTGGTTATAAGTAAGAACTTGACCATCAGGCATTCTACCAGTTGTAGCATAGTAGAGTGATTGTTCTTTAAGTTGTGGGTTGTCAATAAATGCTTGAGCAAGTTTGTCATGATCAGCAAAATCAGCATGTCCAAGACTAGTCATATTCATATTATTTTCTTCTTTTGCTGCCTCTTCAGATAAATCATTTTGAGCTTGATTTACAACTGCTTTGTGGTTTTTAATTTTTCTTCTTGTTCTAGCAATAGCAGGGCATAATTTAGAAAGTGTAACTAATGATGCACCTCCTAAGAGTAATCCCATTGCTAAAGGATTTTGTCTTAAAAGTGGTCCTAACACTTCTTTTAAAATTGAAAGGATTGATTTTCCACCAATTTTAAATGTTAAGGCAGACATACCCATTGCAGCGATACCAACGCCCATTGCAATTTTACTAGCGTTTACATCTCTGAGCCAGTCACCCATACCATATTTCATACCCTTATCTTCTTTGAATTTGCCACCTTTAATTGTAGCAATTGTTAAGATATCTCTCTTACCACGAAGAATATGTGCTGTAAGTGGGTTTGTAGAAACTCTTTGATAATACTTGTTGATTTGTCTTTCTGAATTTGTGTATTCATTGTGAAGGTCTTGAAGTTTATTAACCATTGCGTAGTCTTTATTTGCGCCACAGTCTTTAATTTTCTTATCTAAAACTGCTTTAGCTGCCTTCATTTGTGGAATTGTCATGTAGTTGATTCTAGTATATTTAGATTTTTTTACATTGTTTTTAGCACTCTTTAAAATTTTATCGCCTGTTTTGTTTGCTTTTTCTTGTGCTTTTCTTTCTTTTTTTTGTTCTCTTGTTTCGTCACCGCTAGATAAACTTCCGTTAACGAATTCGTCATTTTGAATTGGACCTGGTTGTGCCATAATCTATTCCTCCTTAATAATACATTGTTTTTATTTAATATAATTATATATTATTTATTAAGGTAAAGTCAATAAGAAAAACAAAATTATTAAATTTTAATCATTATTTGTATCATTTTCTTCCATTTCTTTAAGATTATTATACATTTGGTCTTTGTCTTCTTCTGGAAGATTTTTAATTGCTTCTATAAAATTAGCGAAAAGTTCTTCAATACTTTCTTCTTCATCATTAATTATATCCATAAATATTCTCCATTATACTAAAGTTGTCTACCTTGTTCTGCAAGTATTTGTTCAACCTTTTTATTTTGTGATTTTTTACCTGTTGTTTTAGCAGGTGTCTTTTTAGATTGTTCATATTTATTAATAATTTCTTCAATCATTTTAATGTTGAATTTTGAATTCATTTTTGCAATGTCTTCAGGTGTTAATCCTTCTTTATATAAACCAATAATAGTTTCTTTTTCTATAATGTCATTATTTTGTTTATTAGGAGAATTCTTGGCTTTTTCAGCAGCACTAATTGCAATTTCAGTCATTTTTTGAGCAATGTATAGTTCTTTTTCGGTAAGTTTAAATTGTTTATCGTCATTTTTTATTTTTGAAAGAAGTTCTTTAAGTTTATCCACAGCCTCTGGGTCAGTTTTCATTCTGCTATAAAGAGAGTTATAAACTTTTGTAAAGGTAATGAATTTTGGAGATTTTGTATTAACATTGGATAAAGCATCTTTTAAGTTTTTGACTTTAGACTCCTCAGAAACTTTTTCTCCGAGCATAATTTCCTTATAAACATCTTCTTTTTCAAATGCAAAGTCTGCTTTTGGATAGTATTTTCTAATATAGTCAGAGCAAAGAGTGACAAGTTCTTTATTACTCTTCATTCCTTCAAAATCTTTTGCCTCTTTGCATTTTCTATATTCTACAAGTGCTTCTTTTAAATCATTTAACATTTCTTCATAAGAAAACTTTGGTTTATCCTCAAGATTAGCAATTTCCTTTTTAGTTTCTGTTGGTTGTTCTGGTTCAGTTTTTTGAACAGCAGGTTTTGTTGTAGTTTTAATTTTTGTAATTTCAGCAAATACTTCTTGTTTATATGCGTCAAAACCTTCAATATTTAATTTTTCGCAAGTTTGTAAATCTTGATTGATTTGGAATGTGATATGGTCTACTGCTTTTTGACTAGTAGGCTTTCCATTTAAGAGAACTCTCTTCATTGCATTTAATTTTTCATCAATTAACTCTTTAATATCATCTAATGTTTTTATAGTATGGTTGATTTCTTTTTCATCATTTTTTTCTCTTTTTGTGGTAGAGTATTCTTTTGTTGCTCTTTCTTTAACTGCTTGACATTCTTCTATTGTGTAATATTTTTTCATTTCATTATAGAGTGAAATGTAAGCATTATTGCTTTCAGCGTCTCCTTTTTCTCTTTTATCTCTATAAAGTATAGTTAATTTTTTCTCATATTCTTCTAAAGACATTGGTGGAGTTGAATTATTATCATCTCTATTAAGTGTGTTTTCAAGTTCTTCGTCAGGTTTTTCTTGAATAGGATCTTGTTTTACTTCTTGTGAATCATAAGTTTGAGTAGGAGGTGCTTCCATTTCTTCTGCTTCATTTACTGGTGCAGCATGATTTTGAAGTAAAGATTCAAGTTCTTCAGGTTTAATGTTAAGTTCAGCACATACTTTATTAAAGAGTGCATCTGCTTGCTCTTTACCTAAATTGCTAGTCATATTTCTTTTAATTCTATTAAGTTCATCAATAGAAATTTTTATTGCTTCTGTTGTTAATTTTTGTCTACCAGTTCTATTTGATGATTTGTATTTATTAAGAGTTTCAGAAATACTTCTTGCTTTTTTAATTAAGTTAGAAATTTGATTATCATTAGCAACTTTTGAGTCAATAGATGCAGGACCTGTTAGTAAGAAATTATCTTGAACAGCCTTAGAAGCATCTTCAATAGACATACCTGTAACTTTTGCAATTCTATGAATAAGTCTTTGCTTGGTGTTATCTAAAGTAGACTCTAATACTTTAATATTTGTTGCTTCTTCTTTTTCGCAAACTTTGTTATAAACAGCAATATTTTGTTTAAAGTTAGCAACTAAAGCATCGTATTCAGGGTCTCTACCTGGTCTTAAAATTGCTTTATCTACATCATGTGCAATGATTTCACCTGTTTCAGGATTAATGTAGTTTTCAGTTTCAGATTCAGAAATGAGTAGTTTTTCTTGAATTCTAGCACGAACAATTGACGAACTTTGAACTCTTTCTGAATTTGATTGAATTCTAGCACTTCTATATCCTTCTTGGTCAACAATATTTTGAGTTGCTTCTCTAAGCATTGATTCGTAAGTGTTTTCTCTTCTTGAGTTTCTTTCTTGAGTTCTACGTTCTTTGTCTTGTTGTTTACATATTTCAATTTTTTCATTTAAGCGAGATTTAGCAGAGGCAATTAAACCATTAATTTCAGGATTATTAAGAGATTCAGCACCTTTTTCACATTTTTCAATTATTTGAGATAATACTTTACCATTTGCTACAAAGTTGCTAAGGTTAAGTGAATCAATACCTTTATTAACAGTAGTAAGGTCATTTTTAATTTGATTAATTTTACTGCTAGCCATTACTTGTTCTTTAATTGCTCTTGCTTTTTCAGTAACAATTGCTTTCTTTGAAATGGCATTAGTTTTATATGTGTTATATTGTTCAGGTGTAAGAGAAGATTTTACAGTTTCAAGGTTTTGTAAAAAGTCTTCAACTTCAACTTCTAATGCAGTAACGTGCTTAGAAACACCATTGCCTTGAGATAATTCTTTAAGAAGTTTTTTATCTGTTGCTTGTTTTGCTAAATGGTCAATTTTCTTATATTGTTTTTCAATATTTTTAATAGGGATATTAGCATTTTCAATACTTTCTTTTAATTCTTCTTCTTTTTTAATAAGTGCTTTTTTAGAATCAAGAAGTCCTTGTAGTTTACTTGTTGCTTCACTAATTTGTTTAGCACTGATACCTTGTTCAGACCATTTAGAAATATTTTGAATTTTATCTTGAATTTTCTCAATATCTTGATTTGTTGGATTAGTTAAAGTAACTATTTCATTTTCAATTTCAGAAACTTGTCTATTTAAGTTTAATGTATTTTGTCTTGCAATATTTTCTTTATCAATTTCAGATTCAACGTGTTTAGAAACTTCACTAAATCTAGTATTTAAATTTTCGAGAATATTTTTTGCTTGAGATTTAAGTTCTTTATTACCACAAATATGAGCCATAAGGTCGCCAACTTTTCTAATACCATCAGAAATTATTGGACTAAGTGTTGTATAATTTGAGGTGTTGAGTTTGCCGATATTTTCATAAATTTCAGGCATTATTTCATGGATTTCTCTTATATGTTCATCATTTTCAAGGTTGTTTTTTTCAACTTCTTTTTGAACTTCTTGGTGTTTTTTATTATATCTTTCTTTTATATCTTTAAATCTTTGAATTAAAACAGGGTCAGTAATTTTATTAGAAGAAATTAAATTTTCAACTTCAGAACTTCTTTCCTTCATAGAAATTGTAAATTGTTCAAAGTTATAAATATTAAGTCTTGAAGTGTAACTTTCCATTTTTTCAAAGTGTTCTTTTGCAATATTTACAAAATTTTGTTCAGAAACTTTAACGATTCTCTTTTCAAGATAAGTGTTAAGACCATTAAGTCTAACTTGGAATTGCTCTTTACCAAGAGGAAGTTTGTTAATTTCTGTTTGAATATTAGAAATTTGTGTTCTAATAGAACTAGCGCCAGATGGTTCTTTCATTGCACCAATCATAGTGTGAGTTTCACTGATTCTATCATTAATATTATTAACTAATTCTTCATTTTGTTTAAGAATAGATTTTGTTGCAGCATCATTTAATTTATCATAAGCATCAAGGTATTCTACATCAAGGAAAGTGATAGGAACTTTATCAACCTTTGGTTTAAGAGCATCAAGGTCAGATTTAATTTTATTATAAGTTTCCATTGTGTAGTCAGATGTGCTAGCAATGATTGATTTAATATTTGTGATTTCATCTAAAACTTCTTGACCAAGAGATTCATTTTTAAATTCTTTAGGGAGTCTAGAATTAAATCTTTCTTCAACTGATAAGTATTTTGTATTAAATTGATTTTTTAATTCTGGGTCCATTTCAATTGTTCCGATTTTATCTCTAAGTCCACAAAGTTTAGCGATGTATTTCTCACAGGCATCTTTATTAGAGAAATCAATTCTATGATATTCTTTTTCAAGTTCGCTAAATGTATTTTCAACAGTTCTAGTAATTTCTTCATTTTTAGCAATAACTTTTTCATATTCAGCAACTAATTTCTTTAAGTTTGCAACACATTCATTAAGTCTTGCTTCAACGTGTTTAGGGGAGTTATTTGTAATGCCGTTTCTTGCATTGTTTTCATTAATTTGTTTAATTTTTGCTTGAAGTCCGTCAATTTTTTTCAAAATAGCATCGTATTCTTTCTTAAATTCAGGAATAGTTAAAAGTTTTTGGCTAACATTGGACATAAAGACATCAAAACTATCAATTTCATTATGCATTTCTTTATTTTGAGCCTTTCTATTTTGTCTTCCAACTTCAAATTCAAAATCTTTTTTAAGATTTTCGTATCTGCTTATAAAGTGAGTTTTTGTTGTAGGAACATTTTGAATCATTGCATAAAGGTCTTGCATTGATTTTTCAATAGGACCACGAACTTCATTAAAGTTATGTTCATTAATATTTATAACGTCCATTCTAATACGAGAAATTTCGTTATTAATTTCATCTAATGCGCCATCATGTTGTTGACCTAAAAGTTCATTTCTCTTTGAAATGTAAGCGTTATCTAAGTTTACATATCTTTGGATTAACGCATTATCTTTGGTTTTATAAATTTGAGGTTCAATTTTTTCGAGTAACATAGAAACAGAAATAATTTCTTTTTTGTTACCATTTTCATATTTCATATTTGCAATAGCATTTTCAATACCATTGAGTTCAATATCTAAGTTTGAAACCTCTTGTTCTACTTGAAGTGATTGTTCTTTAGAATCTAATTTAACTTTAATAGAATTATAATTGTTAGTTAAATTTTCCTTTACTGAAGGATCTTCAATTTTATTAATTTCATCTAAAATGCCTTGGAGAGTATTTTTTGCACCCTCTAAGTTTTGTAGAGTTAAAGTATCAATAGTGTTTGAGAAATCTTCAAGTTTTTTAGATATTTCTTTGCTTAAATTGTCATTAGTTGAACTATTATCTAAATGTTTATTAATTTCATCTTTCTTTTGATTAAATGAATCAATGAGGGCATTTATTTGTGGTTCAACTTCTGCTTTTATTTCAGCACTTGCAATTTCATTAAATTTATTTTGTAAAGATACAATTTCATTTGCAATAGCATCAAAATCACCCTTAACAGATTTAGAAGATAATTTATTAATAGCCTTTGTTTGTTTTGAAATAGATTCTTCAATTTCAGTTTTAAGGTCATAATCTTTTGAATCATTTTCTTCATTTTCTTTGTTTTCTTGAGGGGTAGGAGTTCTTGATGCTTCTGGTGAAATTTTTGCATATTGACTATTTGCATTATTTAAACTATCTTGAAGTTTTGTTTTAAATTTATCAAGTTCTAAGCCGTTAATTTTGTTTTGAATTTCTTTAAGTGCGCTACTAATACCATTAATTTCTGCAATAGGTGTATCTTTATTTGCTTTACTAATTTTTTCAGTAACTGACTTAATGTCGTTTTCAATTTCATTTGAAAGAGCAGATTCTTTTTCTTCTTTAGCCTTAATAATTTCAGATGATTTAACATTAAAGTTGTTTTCGAGTTCATTTATTTCAGGTAAAAGTTCAGAAGAAAGATTATTATCTTTAATTTGAGAGATAATATTTTGAACATTTTTGATTTTACTTCCGAGAGCATTGATTGTTGTCATTTTTGTATCACTATTAAGTGATGCCATAGCGTTTTTAATTTCATAAATACTATCTTTTGCTTGATTATAATTTTGCTCATCTTGTGTTTTTTGTCTATTATGTTCAGCCTCTTCTGCTTTAGTTGGTTCACCTCTTTTAAGTCTTTCAAGGTCATCAAGTTTGTAGTTTACTTCTTGAAGAGCCTTTAAAAGATTCAACTTTTGACCACTAGTAAGTTTAGAGTTAGGGTTGCTAAGTTCATTTTTGTAGTGGAGTAAGAGGGCTGGGTGATTTGTTAAATCATTAACAATTTTATCTTTTGAATTTTCAAAATTACCAGCATTAAGGGCAGAGTAATCAAAACCAGACTCATCTTTAAATCTTTCATCAGCAATTTGATTCTCAATTTGTCTAACTGCACTTGCATGATTTTTAACTCTTCTAACAGTTTTATTGATTGATGGAATAATTTTTGAGGCAGCAATTAAAGAGATTCCACCTGCAAGAAGACCAAAGGAAAGAGGATTTGCTTTAACAAAAGTTTTAAGAGCCTCCATAATCATATTAAAAAGTGATTTGTTACCAACTCTAATTGATGCAGCACCGAGTGCCATTGTTGCAACACCAAGACCACAGGCAATTTTATCTGCTCTAACATCATGCAAAAAATCCGCTACATTGTAGTCGGCTTTTTCTTTTTTTGATTTAAATGCCATATCTTTAAGTTGACCATTTTTGGTAACTCTTTTTACATCGACAAATTTTAAAAGAAGTCTTCTACCTCTCATCATTGAAGAAAGGTTAGGGTTTTTGCTATGCATACACTTCTCATAAAATCTATTAATTTTTCTTTCTTTATCTGTGTAATCGTTAAGTCTGCTTTGAAGTTTGTTTCTAATTAGCGGGTCTTTTGTTTCATCAAGTTTTTTTTCTAAAATTTTTTTTGCTTCTTTAAGTTGAGGTATAGTCATAAAATCAATACTTCTATGACTAACTTTGGCCTGTTTATAGGCAGTTGTATTTTCAGCCATACACAATTCTCCTATTTTAATGTAACTATTTTTTTTATCTATTATAACTTTTTTTTACAAATAAGTAAATACTTTAAACGATTTTTAAAAAAATATTTTATATATATAAAATAGTGTAAAAATACTTTAAATTGCTGACTAAAAATTAATTATAAAAGTTAAAAAGTTAGTAAAACAAAGTTTGTTGTTTGATAAATACACATAAAATCTATTTTTAATTTAGTTAAAACTTGTTTTTTATGGTTATAAAAAAATAAAAAAGTGATAAATAAAAATTATATAAGTAAAAGTTCATTATAAAGTGATAAATAAAAAACGCAGTTTATAAAAAACGCAAAATACATCTAAAATATATTAAAAAATAGTGTAAAAACACTCAAATTTAATAAAAATTGCATTAAAAATAAAAAAA
>JAFTMY010000021.1 GCA_017452165.1 Clostridia bacterium
TATTATTATGGAAAATATAAAATTGTTGACCTTCATAATATGATAAAAGAAGATGCTAAGATTAATCTTATCTATGCAATTGAAACAGTAGACTTTGATATAAAATGTTTGGTTGTTGTTCATGGTTATCATGGGGGAGTTGTTATTAAAAAACTTGTTCGTGATGAGTTTAAACATAGTAGAATTTCTGAAAAAATTAATCTTGATGCAGGAAGGACAATTTATTTATTAAAAAATTAAAGAAATTTTTATAAAGGTATAGATTTTTTAAAATTATTATGTTATAATAATATCGCAAGTTAAAAGGAAAGAGTTTTTAACTAAAATATTTTCTTTAACTGATGAAATGAGAGCTATGATGGAAGCACGAATTATTTATTAATTCGCTAGAATTTTCATACATAGAAGATACTATTATAATGATTGGAGGAAAAATATGGGATGTTCTAAAAAACAATTAATTTGGTTTACAATTGTAAATTTATTTATGATTGCTATTATGCTTTTATGTGTTGTTGTTATGAAATTTAATTTGCTTTCATTGATACTTTCACTTATATCAATTTGCTCAATTTTCTTTTCATCAATCAGCATTTGGCGTCATGGAAAGCAATTGAGAAATAATGGTTAATTAGTTAATTAAATTTTAGTAAAAAGTAGGCTTGTCCTACTTTTTATTTTTAATCATTTTTATTTGAACTTTTAAACTATGCAATGTATAATAAAAATATATGATATAAAAAGGAGATATTATGGATAGATGTATTCCTGTTGTTGTAATAAAAAATTTAGAAGAAACTGAAAATATACTTTCTTCACTTATAAAAGATAGTATTAATTGTGCAGAGATTACTTTTAGAACTGAGTGTGCAAAAGATGCAATCGCTCTTGGCACTAAACTTTTTCCTAATATGAACATTGGTGCTGGAACTGTTATAAATAAAGAGCAATGCATAGATGCAATAAGCGCTGGTGCTAAATTTATTGTATCTCCTGGACTTTCGGTAGAGGTTTCAAAGGTTTGCAAGGAAAATAATATTCCTTATTATCCTGGTTGTGTTACACCAACTGAAATTATGCAAGCACTTGAACTTGGCATTAATGTTGTAAAGTTTTTCCCTGCTAATGTCTATGGGGGATTAAAAGCAATCAAGGCTCTCTCTGGTCCATTTCCACAAGTAAGGTTTATTCCAACAGGTGGAATAGATAAAAATAATTTAGATGAATATCTTGCATGTGATAAAATTTTTGCAGTTGGTGGAAGTTTCTTTGTAAAAGATGCATTAGAGAAATGGGGTAAATAAGAATAATATTTGTTTGGGTTAAGGATAAATTGATATTATAGTAAAAATGGGGAATTTAGTAAATACTACGATTCTCCATTTTTTTGTATAAAGAAAAACAAAATGGTTATTATTAGATTAGAGGTGTTTTATGGAGAAAAAATCTGTTTCCGCAACCATTTTAGTTTTATTTTTAGCATTGACTTTTTCGGTAATAGGAATTTGTTTTTCAGTGTTTGTTTATAAAGAAACTAGGATTTTAATAGATGAGATTAAGGTTGTATCTTCAGGAATTAAAGTTTATGGAGATAAAGAACTGAAAAACGAAGCAAAAAAGTTAGAACTTTCAAATATTGACTTAGGGCTTAAACCTGCAACTGGCAAGATTGACAAAGAAACACAAATCCCATCAACTATAACTGATGAAGAAACAAGCGAGGGGTGTTATGCTTGTGTTTATGTTCCATCAGGAATTAACTTCAAAATAACAATAAAGGACATTAAAATTGATACCGAAAATAATATAAATGAAGTGAATGAAGGGAGAGATAATATTTTTGTTGCAATAAAGGAGGTTTCAACATCAGTAAAAACTTTAGAAGATAATGAAATAGAACTTGCAACTTATGAAAATATAAATGAAACAACAAAAATAACATTTCTAGTTTGGCTTGGGTCAATGGCTGATAAAGAACTAGTTGGTTCAAAGATTAGTTTTACTCTAAGTTTTGACAAAATATAGCAAATTTTGAATTAAAATACTTTATTATCACATAATAAATTTATGAATAATAAAGTTTTTTTTAATGGTGCAATTATACTTATTGTGTTTAATTTAATAGTTAAGTTTTTAGGTGCTGTATATCGTATTCCGCTTGCTCAAACTCTAGGAAGTGTTGGTATTGGTCAATATCAACTAGTTTTTCCACTTTACTCATTAATTTTAACTATTTCGACATCAGGAATTCCTGTTGCTATTTCTAAAATGGTAGCGGAGTTTAATGCAAAAAATAATTATGCTGATTCTAAAAAACTTTTGAAACTTTCATTGCTACTTTTAAGCGTTATTTCATTTTTAGGATTTCTAGTTGTTATTATATTTTCAAAAACAATTGCTACTTTGCAGGGCAATAGTGATATATATTTTTGTTATTATGCAATCTCGCCAGCAATTCTATTTGTTGGAGTGATTTCGGCTTACAGGGGGTATTTTCAAGGTAATTTAAATATGATTCCAACGGCTCTTTCAAACTTTGTAGAGCAAATTGTAAAAATGATAGTAGGTTTAACACTATCTAAATATTTCTTGCCTTATGGTGTGATTTATGCCGTTTTTGGTGCACTTGTAGGAGTGTCTATTAGTGAACTTTGCTCATTTATTTTTTTAATTATTTATTATTTTGTTTATAATAAAAAACAAAAGATTGTTTATGGACAGTCGCTTTATACTTATAGAATTTTAAGTAAAAAATTAATAAGACTTTCTGTTCCTATTACTCTTAGTGGACTTATAACTCCAATTACTGCAATGCTTGATAGTTTTTTGGTTGTTAATATTTTAATTTTTAAAGGATTAAGTAGTTTTGATTCAACAAGTTTACTTGGTCTTCAATCGGGAATTGTTGACCCACTTATTCATTTGCCGGTTGTTATTGCAATCTCAATTTCAACAGCACTTCTTCCAAATTTAACAAGCCTTTCTATGCAAAATAAAAAGGATAAAATTAATGAACTTATAAAAAAATCCTTTCAAATTTGTCTTTGTATTTCAATTGCTTTTGTTATATGTTATATAATTTTTGGAAGACAAATTCTTAGTTTTTTATATGAAAAATCGCTTGTTAATAGTGAATTATTTTTGTCTACAAAGTTATTATTTTTTTCGAGTTTTAATATAATTTTTTTATCACTTGTTCAAATAACAGCAGGAATTTTACAAGGACTCGGACTTGCAAAATATACAATAAAATCACTTCTTATTGGTTGTATAATAAAAACTATTTTAGAAGTAATTTTGGTTAGTAATAATTATGTAAATATATATGGTGTTGTTATTTCTGCAGGTGTTAGTTTCTTGGTTATTTTTATAATAAATTATAGAAAGATAAAAAGTGTTATAAATTTAAAAATTTCAGACATTTATTTAGACGTAGTATTCCAAGAGTTTTTTGTTTGCTTGGCTGCTTTTTTTGGAAATATGATTTTAAATATTTATTTTAGTGAGTTTGTTTCAATGCTTATTGCTGGCTCTTTATCAGTTGTGATTTTCTTTGTTTCTTACTATTTAATTTTTATTTTAGGTAAAAAAGAAAAATTTATTTTAAAAACTAAAATTAATTAGGGTATTAATGTTAAAATTAAATTTCACTTATAATAAACTTGAAACTTAATTAATTTTTTGCTAAAATATTTTTATGAGTTTATTTATAAAAAATGTTGAATTAAAGACTAATGTTATTTTAGCACCTATGGCAGGTTATAGCGATTTTGCTTTTAGAAAAATGTGCAGTGATTTTGGTGCAGGCTTGACTGTTACAGAGATGATTAGTAGTAGCGCTCTCCATTACAATAATAAAAAAACAATAGACCTTCTTCACTCGCTTGATGGAGAGAATCCTAAGGCTATACAAATTTTTGGGCATAGTCCTGAAATTATGGCTGAAGCAGTGAAAAATCCAGTGCTTGATAAGTTTGATATTATTGATATTAATATGGGTTGTCCTGCAAGAAAAATAGTTTCAAATGGAGATGGTTCTGCTCTTTTAAAAGATATTTCACTTGCAAAAGAAATTATTTCTGCTTGTGTCAATGCGACATCGAAACCAATAACTGTTAAATTTAGAATAGGGTATACTGATGATAATATTGTAGCAGTAGAATTTGCTAAAATGTGTGAAGAAGCGGGTGTTAGTGCAATTACTGTTCATGGAAGAACTACTAGCCAAGGATATTCTGGTGATGTTAATTATGATGTAATTAGACAGGTAAAGGAAAGTGTTTCTATACCTGTTTTTGCCAATGGCGATTGTAGGTCAAAAGAGGATCTTGATAGAATTTTAGAAATTACTAAGGCTGATGGTGTAATGGTTGGTAGGGGTGCTATTGGAAACCCTGAAATTTTTTCTGAACTTTGCTTTAATGAGAAAAAAGAAGTTGATAAACTTAGTCAAATAAAAAAACATTATAGTTTGGTTGAAGAGTTTTATGGTGAAAATTATACAGTAAAATATATGCGTTCACATCTTGCATATTATTTAAGTGGACAATATAAAAATACTCAAGCACTTGTAAAACTTTTAAAAATGGAAAAAATAAGTGAAATATTTGATTATTTAAACAAAATAATGTAATTATTTCAAAAAATGTTAATTGTTATAATTGACAATTAAGGTTATTTTTTAATATAATTAAAAAGGTATGGCTTAATTGCCATAATTTTATGTGTTATAAAAAATAATAAATTATTTATATAAGGGGATTTTTATGAAAAAAACTTTTAAGGATATTGACGTTGCTGGAAAAAAGGTCTTTGTTCGTGTAGACTTTAACGTTCCACAAGATGATAATAAAAATATTACAGATGAAACTAGAATTTTAGCTGCTCTTCCTACAATCAATTATTTGGTTAAGCAAAATGCAAGAGTTATTCTTTGCTCACACCTTGGTAGACCAAAGGGCGTTGTAAATGAAAAATATTCTCTTGCTCCAGTTGCTGCTAGATTATCTGAACTTTTAAATATGGAAGTTAAGATGGCTGAAGATGTTGTTGGACCTAGTGCAAAAGAACTTACTTCAAATATGAAAGATGGTGAAATCGTGCTTTTAGAAAATGTGCGTTTCCATGCTGAAGAAGAAAAGAATAATGATGACTTTGCTAGAGAACTTGCTTCTCTTGCTGAAATTTTTGTAAATGATGCATTTGGAACTGCTCATAGAGCGCATGCTTCAACTGCAGGTATTGCAAAATATCTTCCAGCAGTTGCAGGATTTTTAATGGATAAAGAAGTTGTTGCTTTAACTAATGCTACTGAAAATGCAGAAAAACCACTTGTTGTTATTCTTGGTGGTGCAAAAGTTTCTGATAAAATTGGCGTTATTTCTGCTTTAATGACAAAGGCTAACACTATTTTAATCGGTGGTGCTATGGCTAACACATTTATCGCTGCTATGGGTCATGATGTAGGTTATTCAAAATATGAAGCAGATAAAATTGACCTTGCAAAAGAAATTATGGAAAAAGCAGAACAACTTAACGTCAAGTTAGTTCTTCCTGTTGACGTTGCAGCAGGTAACGACCTTTCTGCTGATGTTAAACCTAAGAATTTTGCTATTGATAAAATTGCTAAAGAATATTCTGCATTTGATATTGGTAAAAAGACTTGTAAACTTTTTGCAAAAGAAATTAAAAAGGCTAAAACTATTATTTGGAACGGACCTATGGGTGTATTTGAATTTGAAAGATTTAAAAAGGGAACACTCGCTGTTGCTAAGGCAGTTGCTAAGTCAAATGCTCTTTCAGTTGTAGGTGGAGGAGACAGTGTTGCTGCAATTAATTCTTTAGGTTTTGCTGACAAGGTTTCTCACATCTCTACTGGTGGTGGTGCAACTCTTGAATTCTTAGAAGGTGCAAATCTTCCAGGCGTTGCTATGCTTCAAGATAAAGAAGAAAAGAAGACAGTTACACCTGACTTTGCTGCTATGGATAAGCAAACAACTGATAAGTTTACTGATAAATAAAAATTTTACTTTTTTATTAAAATTATAAGTTATTATTGAAAAATATATTTTATTATGTTAAAATTAACATAACATAAGTGATTAAGGGAGAATATTATGGATAAGTTTATTGTTGCAAACTGGAAAATGAATAATGATTTTTCAGATATACCTGTATTTGTTGATTATTTAAAAGAAAATGCCTCAGGCGAAAAAAATATGATTGTTTGCGTGCCATCTGTTATGGTTAAAACTTTCGCAGATACTGCAACAGGTATTGCTGAAGCAGGTGCTGAAAATTGTTATTATTTAGAAAAAGGTGCTTATA
This sequence comes from Clostridia bacterium, assembly GCA_017452165.1. Lineage (GTDB taxonomy): Bacteria > Bacillota > Clostridia > Christensenellales > UBA1242 > RGIG1681. Next base: position 6,328 of record JAFTMY010000021.1, read on the forward strand.
CCGGTGAAATTTCACCACAAATGGTAAAAAGTGCTGGTGCAACAACTGTTTTAGTTGGTCATAGTGAAAGAAGACAATTATTTGGAGAAACAAACGAACTTTTAAACAAAAAAGTTTTAGCGGCTCTTGATGCTGGTCTTAAAGTTATTTATTGTATTGGTGAAACTTTAGAAGAAAAACCAAATTATCAAGAAGTTTTAAGAAAAGAACTTGTTGAAGGTCTTGCAAACGTAAAGAGTTTTGAAAATTTAATTGTTGCTTATGAACCAATTTGGGCTATTGGAACTGGAAAGGTTGCAACAATTGAAGATATTGATGAAATCCATACATTTGTTAAAGAAACTATTAGTTCTAACTTTGGTGCTAATGTTCCAATTCTCTATGGTGGTAGTGTAAAACCATCAAATAGTGGCGAAATATTATCTCTTGATTCTGTTGGCGGTGTCTTAATCGGTGGTGCTAGTTTAAAGGCTGAAGATTATGTTAAAATTGTAAAAAGCAGAGGATAAGATTATGTTACATACATTATCTAATTTAATTCCATTTTTATTGGAACAAACTGAATCAGAAAAAACTATTACAGTTATTAGTATGGTTATTATGGGTATTTTACTTTTAGTCCTTGTAGTTGACTCAACTGCTTGGTTTAGAAGTGATTTTGCTCCGAGAAGTAAAAAATATAAAGTGTTTTTGTTCCTATTTTTTATACTTGCACTTGGTGCAGCAGTAATATTATTTAGAATTTACTATAAATAACTTGAAATTTTAAAATTTCTATGTTATAATTCTAATGTTTTGGAGGATTTATGTTACTTAATATTACAAATTTTTTGTGTGCAGATGAAAATTCAGCAACAGCAGAATGGATTGTATCATCTTTTCCTATTATTAAAATCGTTATAGTTTCTGTTTTAGCACTTCTTGCAATTGCTATGATTGTTTTAGTTGTATTACAAAAAAGTGAAACTAATGGTATTAATGCTATTTCAGGAAAAGCAGATACTTTTTATAACAAAAATAAAGGTGCAACTTTACAAGGAAAAATTAAAGTTCTTACAATTATTGATGCTGTTTGTATTTTAGTTCTCTGTATCGTTTATTTAGTTTTGAACAAAATATTTCAAGGCTTCATTTAAAAAACAAAAAACATAATCTATTTGATTATGTTTTTCTTTTGTCGATTTTTGAAGACAATTTTTAAAATTTATTAAATTTAATGAATAATTTAAAACGTTTCAGCGAAAAATAATCATAGAAGGAGAAAAGAAAATTATGATTATTGCAAATATTATTGCACTAAGTGTGCTAATTTTAGGCTCAGTAAACTGGCTTTTAGTAGGTGTATTTTCTTGGAATCTATTAACTTGGATTTTCGGAGCAGGTATTTTCGTCAGAATTTTATACGCTTTAGTTGGACTTGCTGGAATTTGGATGCTTATTCAAGTAATAGTTCGAAAAGGTAAGTTATTTGCTAAAGACGAAACCGTTTTTCAAAGAGCATAATAAAATAAAAAAAATAGGAAAATTTTCCTATTTTTTTTATTGTTTTGACATATAAAAATTAAACTAGTATAATAAAGGGTAGGAGATTTATTTATGGTAAAAACAAATTGGGATTTAACTCAAATTTATGCTACAAATGAAGAATTTAAAACTGATTTTGCAAAAGTTCAAGAAATGGCTCTTGAACTTGAAAAATATAAGGGTAAACTTTGTAATGCAGATAAAAATATACTTTTAAGTTATTTCAAACTTGATGATGAGTTTTCAGCGATTTTAGAAAAACTTGCAGTCTATGCTCATTGCAAAAATGATGATAATGGAAAAGATGATGAAAACATTAGAAATTATATGATTATAAATGATTTTTATGCTAATGTTAGTGAAAAATTATCTTTTACAAAATCTGAACTTTCTAAACTTGATGAAAATTTCTTAAATTCTTTAATGACTGATAATGATTTTAGTGATTATACAAGAGTTTTAGAGTATTTAATTAGAATTAAAAAACATACTCCATCTGAAAAAGAAGAGGCAATGCTTGCAAGTGTTTCAGGTTTTACAAACCTTGATGATATTTACTCTATTATTTCTGATATTGAAATGTTCCATGGTGAAATTAAAGATGATGATGGAAAAATGGTAAAACTTACAACAGGAAACTATAATTCATTTTTAAAAAATCCTAGTCAAGAGTTTAGAAAAAAAGTTATGGAAACATATCTTGCTGAGTATAAGAGATTTAATTTGACAATATCAAATTTATACACTTCTCATGTAAAATATCAAAACTTTATTGCTAAGGTTCGTGGCTATAAGTCAACACTCGATATGAAGACTTATGGTGAGCAAGTTGAAAGTAGTATTATGATGAAAAATATTGAGTATGTAAGTTCAAATAAACACTTAATGCAAAGATATTTTAAGGTTAAAAAAGACATTTTAAAACTTAAAGAATTTTATTCTTCAGATATTAGTGTAAATCTTCCTTTTGGAGATAAAAAGATTAGTTATGAAGACGCAGTAGAGGATATTAAAAACTCTTTTGCTCCACTTGGAAAAGATTATCAAGATATGTTTGAAAAAGCACTTAGTGAAGGCTGGATTGATGCACTTCCTAGAGAAAATAAGGCGAGTGGTGGTTATACAATTAGCACCTATTTAACACACCCATATATTCTTTTAAACTATGATGAAACTCAGTATTGGAAGTCTGCTATTGCACATGAGTTTGGACATGCTATGCACTCATATTTGTCTAAAAAGACACAACCTTATGCAAAGTCGGATTATACTATTTTTGTTGCTGAAGTGGCATCTCTTACTAATGAAATTTTATACACAAAATATATGCTTTCAAAGGAAACTGATGCTAAGGCAAAAATGCAGATACTTGCAGACTTTTTAGCGCTTTTCTATCTCAATGTTTTTAACTCTTCAATGCTTGCTGAGTTTGAACTTTTTGTTCATGATAGTTTATGGAACGGTGAGTCTTTAACTGCTAATGACTTAAATCAAAAGTTTGTTGATATTTGCCATAATTATTTTGGAGATAGCGTTGTTTTAACTGAGAACTTTGAATGTGAATGGGAGAGAAAATCTCACGTTTATAGAGATTATTATCTCTATAAGTATTCAACAGGACTAGTTGTTGCGTGCGCAGTTGCTAGCAAGATTTTAGGCGATGAAACAGGCGAATATTTGAAAAAATATAAGAGTTTTTTAAGTCTTGGTGATGCTCTTAATCCTATTGATTCTCTTAAAGTTATTGATATTGATGTAACTGAAAAAGAAACTTATAATTTTGCATTTTCAATGTTTGAAAATTACTTAAATGAACTTGAAAATTTATACAAACAAATTTAAAAATAAGATATACAAAAGGGGTAAATTATGATTATTACAATGACAGGAAAACCATGCAGTGGTAAAAGTGTGGTTATTGCATATTTAATGGAAAAATATGGTTTTACAAGATTTTCTGGTGGTGATATTTTTAGAAGAATTGCAACAGAAAGAGGAATTGATGTTTTAGAACTTAATAGACAAAACGACACATCTATCGACAAACTTGTTGATGATGAAATTGTTGAAATTGGAAAAAGAGATATTGAAAAAGATATTATTTTTGATAGCAGAACTGCTTGGCACTTTATTCCTGCATCTTTTAAAGTGTTTTTAGATATTGATGTTGAAGAACAAATTAAAAGACTTGTAAATTCAGGAAGAACAACTGAGATAGTAGATCTTTCTCATGAAGAAGCAAAAAAAGCACTAGAAGAGAGATGGAATTTAGAAAATAAGAGATATAGAGAACTTTATAATTTTGATAATACTGACACATCAAATTATGACTGTGTTATCGATACAAGCACTGCAACTGTAGAAGAAGTTGCTGAAAAAATTTATAGTGAGTATCAAAAATTCTTAAAAACTAGATAAATATTGAAATTTATTTCTTAAAACATATTTTTATATTTGACCAAAACTAAGAAATTAAATATAATTAAATGTGTTAGAGTGTTATTTTTCTTGGAGGATAAATCTTTATGAGTAAATATGTATTAATTCTTGGTGGACTTGTTTCAAATATTGGTAAGGGAACTACTGCCGCTGCTCTTGGTAGAGTTTTTAAAAATAGAGGCGTTAGTGTTACTATGCAAAGATTTGATCAATATTTAAATATTGATCCAGGAACAATGAGTCCATATCAACATGGTGAAGTTTTTGTAACTGATGATGGTTCAGAAACTAGTCTAAATATTGGACATTATGAAAGATTCTTAGATATTTCTATGGGTAAAAATAATAGTATTACTAGTGGTAAAATCTATTCTAATGTTATTAACAATGAAAGACTTGGTAAATATCTTGGTTCAACAGTTCAAGTAGTTCCTCACGTAACAAATGAAATTAAAAACACTATGGAAATGCTTAACACTGAAGACAATGAAATTGTTATTGTTGAAATTGGTGGAACTATTAGTGACGTTGAGTCTGGTGTTTATTATAGAGCAATTAGAGAATTTATTAATGAAAAGGGTAAAGAAAATGTGTTTTTAATCCAAATGGATTTATTACCATTTATGCCTGTTACAAGAGAGTCTAAAATTGAGTCTATTCAATCTTCTGTTGAAATGCTTAATAAATTTGGTCTTTTCCCAGATGCTGTTATTTGTAGAACTATTAAAAATCTTAAACTTGCAACTGATACTAAGAAAAGAATTGCTACTAGATGTTTCTTAAAAGGACCAGAATATGTTATTCAAAATCCTGACGTTGATACAGTATATGAAGTGCCTGTTAACCTTAAAAAAGAAGGTCTTGATGAAATTATCTTAAATCAATTTGGTCTTTCATATCCTGAAAGTGATCTTAACTCATGGGCATTTATGGTTGAAAACTTTAAAGGAAATTATCCAGAAGTTAGAATTTGCGTAGTTGGTAAGTATACAAGAGTTCCAAATGCTTATCTTTCTATCGAAGAAGCAATTAAGCACGCTTCAACTTATAACCAAGTAAAACCAAAAATTGAATTCATTGATGCTGAAGATATCGTTGAATATGGTCCTGAAAAACTTCTCCGTGGTGCAAAGGGTATTATTGTTCCATCTGGTTGGGGTAAGAAGGGCTTTGAAGGTATGCTTTTATCAATTAGATATGCTAGAGAAAGAAAGATTCCTTTCCTTGGTATTGATTTTGGTATGCAACTTGCAGTTATTGAATTTGCTAGAAACGTTCTTGGTTATGCTACAGCGAATTCAATTGAAATTGACCCAAATACTGATTATCCAGTAATTGATTCAATGGTTGATAAAAAGCGTCTTATTGGTCTTAATTCACCTATGAGAGCAGGTGCTTTTGATTGTGAAATTAAGCAAAATACAAATATTGCAAAACTTTATGGTAATAATATTGTCTCTGAACGTCATAGACATAAATTTGAATTTAATAACAAATATATCGAAAAATATGAATTAAACGGTATGGTTGTTATTGGAACTAATCCAGAGAGTGGTCTTGTGGAAATTGTTGAATGCAGAAACCACCCATTCTTCTTTGGAACATCATTTATTCCACAATTCAAGTCTAGACCAAATAGACCACACCCAATATTCTTAGGATTTATTAACGCAACTAAGAGTGTTAGATAGTAATTATATTTAATAAAAGAGAAAATCACGGGTTTTATCCCGTGATTTTTTATGCAATAAAAAAACAGACTATATATTGTATATAATCTGTTATTTTATATAATTTAATAAAAATTATCCCTCTCTTTTGATTGCAATAATATATGCAATTTTTGAATCATTTAAAGATGGTATAGGTTTTAAATTTGCATCAACAGGAATTAAGTATCTAAACTGTGCACTTTTAATTTCATTTAATATTACTTCATTTCTAAAGCCATATTTTGTCTCTATATTGTTGATTCTTTTATACTTATTATCAGGTTTTTTCAAATAAAAAACATCGTTTATAGTAGAAGAAAGAGGATTATTAGTTGAAATAACATTTCTTACATGGTCAAATGTATCAGTTTCTTTGTGAGTGGTTTTATTCCAATTATTTAATTGATTTTCAGTGTAATAATCAAATATAAATACACCACCATTGTTTAAATTTTTATAAACCAAATTGAAAAAATTACTCCAAAGACTAATATCATTTAAATTATTAATAACTTTATTAGTGCAAGTAATAAGGTCAAAAGTTTTAATATTATCAAAACCAAGAATATTATTTACTTTTTTTATATTTATAAATGGATTATTTTGTTGATTATATGTTACAAAATCATCTAAAATTTCAGTTGCATAACATTTTTTTTCATTTGCATTCATAACTTTTAAAAGATTTCCTGAACCACAGCATATATCAAGAACACTTCTAAATCTTAATTTTTGTCTTTTTTCAAAATTTATAATCTTATTTGCAAGTTCTTCTGAGTATGAACCTTGAAATTCGTTCCATGCAGTTGCAAGGGGTGTTATTAATTTATTATCAGTCATATTTTCCATAATCTCTCCTTATTTTTTCATTGCAATTACATAAATTCTTTCTGCATTGTCATAATTATCAATTTTTGTTAATTCTTCGTTTACGATTGTAACATTTTTAAAACCATTTTTCTTGAGTTCTTCTAATATATCATTAACTTCGTAACCAAATTTTTTCATAATTTTATTTAGTTTTGTTGTATTTCCATCTTGGTCAGTTATATAGAAGAAAAGATTAACCATTGCTTGGTCTGAGTTTATACTTTTAAATTTTGTTACACAATCGATATTAGGAGAAGTTTCAAAAGATAATGAACTGTTTTCAATTTTATCTTTTGTATAAAAATCAAATAAGAAAACTCCATGGTTTGATAAGTGTTTATTTACATTTTTAAAAAGCATAGAAACATCTGAAATGTTACTTAAGTCATTAATTGCATCGTGATTACAAGTAATAATATCAAAAGATGATTTAAATGGTATTTCGATTATATTTTCAGAATATTTATAGTTGATTTTAGGATATTTTTTATTAGAATAGTTAATCATTGATTTACTTGTGTCATATCCAAAACATTTAATTCCATTTCCGTGTAAAACATTTAAAAAGTTCGAAGTTTTACAAGAGATATCAAGAGCAGTTTTAAAACCTTTTTTATCAGAACTTTTGTATGCTATAAAATTATTTGCTAGACGAACATAAAAAGAACCTTGCATTTCTTCCCAAGCAGATTCAAAATTAGTATTAGTAATTTCAGGCATAGATTCCTCCATAAAATGTTATAGTAATAAAATTATAGCATAATATATAATTTTTTAAAATAAAAATTAAATTATTTTTTGAAAAATAGTAAAAAACTAGAAGGAGTAGGGGATTTTTGGCAACAAAAAAAGATGTTCAAATTTTTGAACATCTTTTTTGCTTATTAATTATAATTTTTCGCCACATTCTGGACAGAATTTGCTCTTAGAAGAAACAGATGCGTTACATTTTGGACATTTGCCTGCAACTACCATTTTAGAACCACATTCAGAACAGAATTTAGCATTCTTTAAGTTTTCTGCACCACATTTTGGACAGAATTTTTTAGCAACTTCTTCAGCCTTTGATTCACTTGCTGTGTTGCTAGACATTGTTTGTTTAAGCATTTCACCAAGAGCAAGACCAGCACCAAATTGTGTGCCAACACCAGCACCACCATTTGCGTTACTTGCTGCTTCACGAATAGCGTGAGCTGATTGGTATTTAACAAATGTATCCATCTTATCTGATAATACACCCATGCTTGATCTTGTATCGATTGCTTTTTCAACTTCTTCAGGGAATGAAATGTTTTCAATAACAAGTTTTGTAAGTTTAAGACCAAGGTTAGCAAAGTCTTCAGAAAGAGTTTCTGTTGCTACTTTAGAGAATTCAAGAAGGTTACTAGCAATATCAAGAGCAGAAATCTTTGATTCAGCAATTGTATCAGAGATAGAAGATACAATTACGCTCTTAAGGAATTGAGTAATTTCTTCTGTTGTATAAGTAGAGTTTGTTCCAGAAAGTTCTTTAAAGAATTTCTTTGGGTCATCAACTTTAAATGCATAGTTACCATAACCACGAATACGAATTGTTCCAAAGTCCTTATCTCTCATTGTGATAGGATTGCTTGTTCCCCAACGTTCATTTGTAAATTGTTTTGTGTTAATGAAATAAACGTCTGCTAAAAATGGAGATTTGAAACCATAACCCCAACTTAAAAGTTGAGAAAGAACAGGTAAGTTACTAGTTTGAAGGAAATACATACCTGGTCCAAAAACATCGGCAACTTTTCCTTTATTTAAGAATATAGCAACTTGAGATTCACGAACAGTAAGTTTTGAACCCCATTGAATCTTTCTACCATCCATTGGATACTTATAAACAAGTGTATCGTTGGTATCATCAATCCATTCAAGCGATTTTAATTTGTTTGTATCAAAAAAACCCATAATAATTTCCTCCAAATATCAATTAATATACTGTGTTACAATTATTATAAAACATTTATTATAATTTTGCAAATATTTTTTATAAATATTAATAAAATTTATGTTTAAATCTGTAAAAAAAGTAATCAAAACTAACGAAAACATAAAAAATAATCTAAATTTTGTATAAAAGTTGATACTTTATTAGGTTTATGATATAATTTAGACTTAATAAATGTTACAAAAATTTATAAAATTTTGAATAAAACAATTTAATATTTGAAACAATTAAAGTAAAAATAGTAAAGATAATATCAAAAATTTTTGTTATATATTATAAATATAAAATTTTAATGAGGTGAAAAATGAGTAACTTAAAAACAAAGTCTATAAAAAAAGCAGTTATTCTTGCAGGTGGTTTAGGAACTAGATTTTTGCCAGCAACGCTTGCTCTTGCAAAAGAATTATTTCCAATTTGTGAAAATCCTATTTTATTATATCATTTAGAAGATTTAATTCAGGCTGGTATAAGCGAAGTATTAATTGTTGGAAATAAATTAAAAGAAGATTCTTTTTCATCTTTTTTAACACCATCAAAAGAATATATGTCTAAAATTAAGGAAGATAATAAACTTTCTTATTTAGAAAAATATAATGATATATTATCTAAACTAAAAATAACTTATATAAATCAAGAATTAGGAACTGAAGAGTTTAAAAGTGCTAATAATATTAGTAATGAAGTAAGAGGTTCATCTATTGCAATATTAGCGTGCAAGGAGTGGTCAGGTGGAGAACCTTTTGTTGTATTAAATGGTGATGATTTTTGCAAGTATAATGATAATCATTCTGTTATTAGGGAAATGATAGATGTTTTTGAATTTACTAATGATTATGTAATTCTTGGAAGAGAAGTTGATATTGAAAATATAAGTAAGTATTCATCAATGAAATTAAACAAAAAACTTTTTAGTGATAAATCATATAAAATTGATGATATAATTGAAAAACCTAAAAAAGAAGAAGCACCAAGTAATATTATGGGATTTGCTAAATATATTTTTAAAGGTGATGTCTTTGATAAGATTATAAAATCTAAACCAAGAGGCAATGGAGAATATTGTATAACTGATGTTTTATCAGATGTTGCAAAGAGTGGTAACGCTTCAACTTCAATTTTTACTGGAAATTATTATGATTGTGGTAGCAAACAAGGTCTTCAAATGGCTGGAAACTATGTTTTAATGCAAGATAAACAAACTAGAGAATACATAATAAATGAAATAGAAAGACTGAAAAGTGACTATAAAGTATAAAATATAAATGATAAATTTTGGTAAATATAATTAAAAAGTTAACCATAATTTATCACTTATCATTTGTCATTAAAAATTATAATTTATCAATTTTTTAAAAAAGTTTAAAATTTATTTGCTATTTTTTTTAGAGTGTTATACAATATTTATAGTCCTATAGGACAAAATAACAAAAATTTAAGGAGCAGAATATGAAAATTTCAGACGTAAGAGTTCGCATTGTAAAAACAGACAAGAGCAAAATTAAGGCAAGTGCATCAATAACAATTGACGATTGTTTTGTTGTTCACGACATCAAGGTTATCGAAGGTAATGAAGGATACTTTATTGCAATGCCAAGCAGAAAAACACCAGACGGTGAATTTAAGGATATCGTTCATCCATTAAACACTTAAACAAGAGAAATGATTAAAGAAATCGTTATTAAGGCTTTCTAATAAGCAAAGGCTGCTGATGTTGCTGCAGAGTAATATTCTACTCTTAGGTATATAGTGATTTTGCTAGATTTAACAAAGATATGCAATTTTTTGCATATCTTTTTTTGTGTTTTATATAAA
>JAFTMY010000022.1 GCA_017452165.1 Clostridia bacterium
GCTTCTCCGCCTGTGCAGTCTAATGTTTCAATATGTTCGCCATTATATACACAAACTCTACTATGTGTATTATCTCCATTAGATGTCCAAGCGCCATAGTTATGTGCTTCCTCATCAATTTCGATTGTTAAGTCTTCGATTTCATTATCATTTTCATCGAAATGCTTTTCACATACTAAGCAATCTTTATGTGCTTTTGTTCCTGTTTGTGAGCAAGTTGCTGGCACTTCTTCGCTCCAATCGCCAAATGTATGGTCTGCTAAATTTCCATATGCTTCTTCACAAATTTCACAAACTGCTCTTTCTTCACATGTTGCTTCTCCACCTGAACAAACATCCAACTCTGTATGTTTATTGTCATATAAACAAACTCTTGTATGATATCCATTTCCATTAGATGTCCAAGCACCATAGTTATGTGCAACAGCATTTAATTCTAATGTTAAATCTGTAATTTCATTTCCATCATTGTCAAAATGCTTTTCACATACTGAGCAGTCTTTATATCCTTTTGTTCCTGTTTTAGAGCATGTTGCTGGCACTTCTTCGTTCCAATCACCAAATGTGTGATTTTTTAATTCACCATATTCACCCTTACAAGTGTCGCATACTGCTTTTTTATCACAAGTTGCTTCTCCACCTGTGCAGTCACCATTTTCTAAGTGAGCATTATTATAAGAGCATACTCTTGTATGTGTTCCATCTCCGTTAGATGTCCAAGCACCATAGTTATGTGCTTCGCTATTTACTGCAATGGTTAAATCTTCAATTTCATTTCCATCTTTATCGAAATGCTTTTCACATACTAAGCAGTCCTTATGACCTTTTGTTCCCACTTCTGAGCATGTTGCTGGTTTTTCATTTATCCATTCACCAAAAGTATGACCACCAAAGTTGCCATATTCTTTTTTACAAATATCGCATACTGCTTTTTCTTCACAAGTTGCCTTTCCACCTGCGCAGTTTTCTTTTTCTAAGTGAGCATTATTATAAGAGCATACTCTTGTATGTGTTCCATCTCCGTTAGATGTCCAAGCACCATAGTTATGTGCTTCGCTATTAATTGCAAGGGTTAAATCTACAATTTTATTTCCATCTTTATCAAAATGCTTTTCACATACTGAGCAGTCTTTATATCCTTTTGTTCCTGTTTTAGAGCAAGTTGCTGGAACTTCTTCATTCCATGCACCAAAGGTATGATTTTTTAATTCACCATATTCACCCTTACAAGTGTCGCATACTGCTTTTTCTTCACAAGTTGCCTCTCCACCTGCGCAACTTACTGTTTCAACATGTTCACTATTGTGTAAACATTGTCTACTATGTGTTCCATCTCCGTTAGATGTCCAAACACCATAGTTATGAGCATTTTCATCAATAGTAATAGTTAAATCTAAAATTTCATTTCCATCATTGTCAAAATGTTTTTTACATACTGAGCAGTCCTTGTGTGCTTTTGTTCCAGCAACTGTGCAATTTGCTAAAACCTCTTCAACCCAAGAACCAAAGTTGTGAGCAATTACTGCTATAGAATCTTCTTCAAATTCTTCACATTTTGAACATTGTCTTTTCTTTGTTCCAGTAGTGGTGCAAGTAGATTCAACAACGGTTTCCCACTCGCCCCATTTATGTTTACAATCTTTATCGCACGCAGTAAAAGTAAACATACTACATAAAACAATCATAAAACATAAAATATTACAAATTATTCTTTTTTTGACGTTCATTTTATCTCCTTTTTGAAAAATTTTACTTTAATCTATAAAAATATTATTAACCCCCATAACATTTTCATTTCAATAAGGTAATTATGTTTTCAATTAATTTTTATATATTATTTTATATAATATTTATATTATATAACTTTCATATTATATAAATCAACCCTTTTTTTAAAATATTTTTATATGATAATTTTATTAATAATTCATAAATAAAAATATAAAGAATTTTAATTCCATAGTTTAATATTTTTTGTTATATAAATAAAACATTATAAAAAGGTGTTTTATGTGTTTTTATTTATCAGTTTACTAATTTATATTTTAATTATCACATCAAAAAAACGCAAAATTAATATAATTTTTTGAAAATTTAGTATATTATTATAAGTTTAAGATAAATTTTTATAAATTGTATTAATTTTTTACAAAGTTATTCTTTATTAAATTTAAACAAAATAAATAAAATTTAAAAATAAAAAAACACACAAATAAACTAGAAATTTAACTAATTTATTTAGATGTTTAATTTGTATTTATATCTATATTAAATAAAATAAATTTTAATATTATTTCTCTATTTTTATTCTTGCTCAGCATTTTCTTTTAAAAGTTCCAAAAATGCAGAACCTAGTAAATCTCCAAGAGTTGAACCAGAAGATGATGTTTTTGTTGAATAAACAACGCCATTTTTTATATTTTTATTATTTTTATTATTCTTGTTTTTTATAACTTCAATATCTTTTTTATCTTTTATAATTGCTCCATATTCAAGTAAAAAATCAAATGAAACTAGAGGCATTTCATCTAATTCATCCTCAGTAATATTTAGTGAAGAAAGAAAGTCTTTAAATTCAACTATTTTTATAAAAGAACCTCTTTTATTTTCATTTATAACACAATTAAGTCTTGGGTCATCGTTTATACTTCCATCTTCTAAATATTCATCATACTTAATAAAAATATTAGCACTAGATGCTTTTAAAGTAACTTGACCACCTTCATTTACAATAAGTTGAACAAGATTAAGTATTTGTCTATAATGCTATTTTTCATAATTACTACTTATTGCTATTTTTTTATTTTTGTATTTATTTCTACCCTTTGCATTAGGAATAACATTATCAATAAACTGCATATATCTTTTTTTATTTATGCTATGGTCTCTGATAAAATTTGTTCCATCACCACTGAGATTTTCCATAAATACTTTTTCTCTTAAAAGTTCTTTCTCTTCGTTAGATTTAACAACATAATTTTCATTTTTATCTTTTACATTTGGGCAGAGTTCAATGATTTCTTCAAAAGACAATTCCAAAATTTCAAGCATTTTCTTAAGTTCAAGCATTGTATTATATGCATCAGTTTCTGCATTATGAATATTATCTTCTCCAACAATATCAAGATCATTTAATATATTAACAACTGATGTATTTTGTTGCTTATTACTAAATTCCATATAAATTAAATTTACATCATAAAACTCAAAATTTAAACTTGGTAAATCAAATCTTAAACAATCATCATTTAATGCTTTTGCATCACAAAATAAAGTATGTCCTATTATATAATCAGCATCATCAATAAGTTTTTTTATTTTTGGATAATAATGAACAAAATCAAATCCACATTCATATTCAATAATAGGTCTTGTGAGTATTTCATTTACAACTTTCCAATCCCATTCATTTCTTTCAATTCTTGGATTAATAATAAAGTTACTTCTCTCTAATACTTCAAACTTTTCATTTGTAATAACATAACCAAACTCACAAATTTTACTAGAACCATTTCTCGATGTTGCGTATTCTAAATCAAAAGATAAGTATTTCATTTTTCTCCTCTTATGTAATAATATTTTTACAATAGTATTTTTATATTATATAACTTTATATGATAATAAATCAAATTATTTTATAATACACATAAAAATATATTTATTTAACGTTTAGATTATATTTTAATTGTTTAATATTATAAAAAACGCAAATTCATATAATTTTGTCTTAAATTTTATATAAATTTCAATATATTTAATAATTTTTGCATTTTTATTTAAAATTAATTTACATAAAAATAAAGAGAGAAACCAAATAAAAATATAATTAAATAAATTTATTATATATAAATATTTTATTATTTGCTTTTTTTACTTATTTATGTTAAAGTGTTTTTATGAATAGAGAAGAAATTTTAAAAACATTAGATAAATATAATTTAAACAAAGACGAATGTATAATTTTAAGCGGTGCATCACTTGTTGCTCAAGGCATAACAAAAAACACAAATGATATTGATATTGCAACAACAACTAATTTTTATAACTCATTAAATTGGCAAAAAAAGATTGGTGCTCTTGGCAAGGAAATAAAATTTATTGACAATCTTGAAATCTCAAACAATTTATATGAGCCAGAAAAAGTTGTAAATATTAATGGTTATAAATTTGCGAATCTTGATTTTGTTTTAGAAGTTAAGGAAATGCTTTTTAGATTAAAAGATAAAAATATTATAAAAAATTTAAGAAATCAATTATATAATAAATCACTTTTAAATTTTCTTGGAACTGGCGATATGTCGAACTACAAACTAAAAAACACAAGCGCATATATAAAATTTGATAAGACAATGCTTCTTATAGACTGCGGTATGACAACTTATCACGAGTTATTAAAAAAAGATTTATTAAATAATTTAGATGAAATTTATATCGCAATAACCCACACACACCCTGACCATGTGGGAAGTTTAACTGCTCTTATTTTATATTTACATTTTGGCACAAATGTAAAAATCAATGTTATTGTAAATAAGTCTTTTTATGAGCAAGAAAATCACTTAAAAAATCTTTTAAAAAGTCAAGGAGCAAATGAAAATTATTATAACTTTATAGATATTTCTGAAATTAATTCTTTTTTTAAAATTAATTCAAAAAGAATTAATCATTGCCCTGAACTTGACTCTTACGCTTATGAAATTATAGTTGATGACGAAACAACCTACTACTACCTTGGTGATAATAATGACATTGAATTTTATCAAAACACCTTATTAAAACTTAGAAAAAATGACTACATTTTTACTGACATTTCAAATAAAAAATCAAATGTTCACTTAAATTTATATGAGATTCAAAAATGCACACCTCTTGATAAAAGAAGCCAAATTTATCTTATGCATTTTAACGAAGAAGATACCATAGTTTTAGCAAATGAACTTGGTTTTATGGTTGCGGCTGAAGAGTAGTTTTTATTAATAATATTTTATATTCAATTTTACTATTATAAATTAATGTTTTTATTTTTTATTAAAATAATATATTTTATTAACTAATTTTACAATAAAAACGCAAAATTGATTAAATTTTTCTATAATTTTGCTAAATTTTAATTATATTTTCTTATTTTTGCGTTTTTTATAAATTAACTTAATTTTATAAATATAGTTATAATATAATAATAAACATAAAAAGTGAGTTAAATTAATCTTGTTAAATAGTTTAACTCACTTTTTATATTTCAATTATTAAATATATCCTATATAATTTCATATTTAATTTTTTCAGATTTTGCATAATCCTCAACTAATGAATTTTTCTTGCATTTTATAACAACATTTTTACATTTTTCAAAAACCCAATTTTCTAAAAAAACATCTTTGCCTAAAATTGTAACACTTTCTAAGTTTTTACAGTTATAAAAAGCATTTTGATAAATTTCTTCTACACTACTTGGAATAATAATTTCTTTTAATCCATCACACTTTTTAAAGGCAAATTCATCAATTTTTATTACACTTTTTGGAATATCCAAATATGTTAATTTTTTACAATCAGCAAATAAACTATAATTAATGCTTTTTATATTTTTTGATAGCGAAACTCTTTCTAGGTTTATACAATTATTAAATGCCATTAATTCAATATTATTTACACTGTCTGGAATTTCTATTTCTTTTAATGACTCACAACCTTCAAATGCACCCTCTGCTATTTCTACAACACCACTGGGAATTTTTATTTGTTTTAGATGTATACAACCTTTAAATGAATACTCACATATTTTAGTTACGGTGTCTGGAATTTCTAAAAATTCTAAACTCTTGCAATTTTTAAAAATTCTATTAGGTATTTTCTCTATATTTTTTGGAAGTTCTAAAGTTTGTATTTTTGTGCAATTTTCAAATACACTATCTAATATTAATTTTGTTTCACTATGAAATTCAAAACTTGTTATTTCATTATTTTTTGCTTTAACAAGGACATAATAAGGATTTTCACTATTCCCTAAATATAAACCATTTTTATATTCATTAAATTTTAAATTATCACAATTTTTAAAAACAAATCTATCTATTTCTACAACACTGCTCGGAATTTCTATATACTCTAGATTTTTACAATCACTAAATGCATAATCTTCTATTTTTGTTATCGTATTTGAAATTACTACACTTTTTAAATTAATACAACCTGAAAATGTAGAAGATTTTATTTTTGTTACTCCATCTGGTATTACAACACTTGTTAAACTTTTACAATTAAAAAAAGCAGATGGCCCTATATTTTTTACACTACTAGGAATAACTATATTATTTAATTTTTCACAATAACTAAAAGCATCAAAACCTATGTTAGTTACATTACTCGGAATAATAAAACTTGTCAAATTTAAACAGTGCGCAACTGTTGAATTATTTATCTCCGTTAAACAATCAGGAATAACAATATTATTTAACCTTACACATTCTTTAAATGCACTATTATCTATAAATTTTACACTGCTTGGAATTTTAATGCTTTCTAATTTAAAACAATCACTAAAAGCATTTCTTCCTATTCTTTTTACACTACTTGGAATAATAATGTTTGTTATATTTTGAAAACCATCAAAAGCATTTTCTCCTATCTCTTCTACTCCATCTTCAATAATAACTTTTGTTATTTTTTCTATATTTTTTCTATATTTTTGCAGATTTTCACCATAAATTTTTACTACTTTGCATTTTCCAATTTTATTAGGAACAGTAATTTCCGACCCTATTCCTTTATAACCAAAAATCTCACATTTTCCTTTTTCTACAGTTTTTATATTCCATAAAGTTTTTAGTTCATTAAAAGTCATTTCTTTCTCTTCAAACAACTCTTTTTCTAATTGTTTATCAATTTCTGCACTTGTAAAGTTTTTATTTTTATACTCAAGAAGTATTGCCGATAATTCAATTTGATTTTTCGCTATTACTTTTTCTATCAATGAATCAATTTCATCTAATTTTATAATTTTATTATCAACCATAAATAAGCAAACATCTTCGGTAAAGTTTGTATAATAAATAAACCTATTAGTCGTTACGCTATCAATATAACTATTTAAGATTTTAGGATTTAAATTACTATATGTTTTATATTTTTTCATAAATCCATATATTAATTTATCTTTTATATTTGAACTAATAATAGAATAAGGAAGGTTAGGTGCAAAAATAGTTTTAAAATCCCCCTTTAATAATTCTATCATCTTGTCTCCAAAATAGGTTAAATTTAAGTTTTTACAACCATAAAAAGCACCACTACCAACGGTTTTTACACCTATTGGTATTGAAATTTCAGATAATTTTTCATACTCATAAAAAGCATAATCCGCTATAACTTTTGTGTCATTATGAATAAGACATGTTTCTATGTTTTTATTTTTTCCACTTATAAGTGCGTGATAAGGATTTTCATCATTTCCTAAATATAACCCATTGTGATATTCATTATACTTTAAGTTATTGCAGTTTAAAAATGCATCTCTTCTCACCCTACTAACACTACTTGGCAACTCTACATATTTTAGATTACAGCAATCCTTGAATAACTCAATTTCTATTTTTTCAACACCATCAAAGATTTTTATATTTTTTAAACTTTCACATAATTCAAAAGCATTTTCTTCTATAACCCTAATTGTGCTTGGAAGTTTTAAATCAACAAGTTTTTTACAACCTTTAAAAACTGCCTTATTTATTTTAATAAGTCCATTGGGAATAACAACACTCTCTAGTTTCTCACAATTTAAAAACGCATTTTTCTCTATTTTTGCTATACCTTTTGGAATAATAACCTTTTTAAAATTTGTATAAGATTCTAAAGAACCTTTATATATTCCTATTACTTCACTTGGAACTAAACCATCTTCTGAATTTTCTAAATAACTCATTGATTTATTACCATTTGTATCAACAATATAATCACTCATTTTTATCCCCTAACGAAACTAAAAATAATAGATGAATTTTTAGTTTTTTTTACACATTAATTATAAAACAAAAAGTAAAATAATAAAACTAATTAAAAAGATAAAATTTATATTTAAAATTTTTCTTTTATAAAAAAACTATCTATTGGAGGAATTAATCCCTATTTAGATAGTTTTTTATTTATTATATATTATTTTTAATAAATTACTTATTATTAATTTTTTCTAATATCTTTCGTGCATTATCATTTCCTTGCTCAGCTGATAACTTATACCACCTAATGGCTTCCTCATTATTTTGAATTACTCCTATACCATTTTTATAACAATCACCTAAAAATAGTTGAGCAACACTATGTCCTTGATCTGCAGATAATTGGTATAATTTTATTGCTTCTTCATAGTTTTGCTCTACACCATCACCATCAAAATAACATTCACCTAAAAACAACTGAGCCATAGCATTACCTTGCTCGGCTGCTTTTCTAAACCACTTTACTGCTTCGACATAGTTTTGACCTACACCTTTTCCAAAATAGTAACAACAACCTAACTGAGATTGAGCATTTAAATCACCATTTTCTGCCAATTCTTTCAATAAAATAACTATTTTAAGTTTATCTTGACTATTTTTTAATGTATTTAATGACTCATATGCTTCAGGCAATCCTTGATTAGCAGATAATTTCCACCATTTTTCTGCCTCTATATAATCTTTAGCAACTCCACTTCCTTTAATATACAAAATACCTAAATTGTATTTTGCCTCCGCTAAATCCTGTTCAGCGGCTTTCCTAAACCATTTTTGTGCCTCTACATAATTTTGTAATTTATTTGAATAAAAAGAGCCTAAATTAAATTGTGCATTTACATTTCCTTGTTCGGCTGACATCTTATACCATTTTTCAACTTCAATATAATTTCTCTCTACGCCATTTCCAAAATAATAACAATAACCTAAATAATACTGAGCATCAGCATTTCCTTGCTCGGCTGATTTTTTAAACCACTTTACTGCTTCTTTATAATCTTGCGCTCCACCTTTTCCATAATAATAGCAATATCCCAACTCATATTGAGCCTTTGCATCACCTTTTTCTGCTAATTCTTTTAATGAAATTTCCTTTTTAGGTTTTTCTTTTTTTGGTTTTTGCTTTTTAGGTTTTTCTTTTTTTGGAAATAACTTATTTATCTCATTTTGAGCACTTTCATTTCCTTTACTCGCAGATAGTTTATACCATTTAATGGCTTCTTCTTGATTTTTCTCTACACCTTCTCCATTATAATAACAATATCCTAAATTATATTGAGCATAAGGGTCTCCCTTACTTGCAGCCAACTTAAACCATTTTACTGCTTTAGTAAAATCTTTTTTTGTTCCATAACCATTATAATAGCATAATCCCAAATATAATTGAGCATCTACATTTCCCTTTTCAGCCTCTATTTCAAAAAATTTAACTGCTTTTTTATAATTCCCACTTTCAAAAAATTTTAACCCTTTTTTATAATTATCCATATCTCACCTTTTGTATTTTATAAAAATAAACTAAAAATATTTTAACTTACTTTTTGTCAAAAACATCTATATTTTGTTTTTCTTTTGCTGTATTTAAAAAATCTAAAATTGTAGATACTGGTATAACATAATTCATTGCAGATGTATCTTTATGACTAGATTGAACAATACCAATAAGTTTGCCTTTTGAGTTGAAAACTGGTCCACCTGAATTCCCGTTTGTAACTGGTGCTGAAATCATAATAACTTCTCTGCCATTTAATTTTCTTTTTGCATCACTAACAATTCCTTCTAGTATGCAAAGACCTTCACCCTTACTATTACCAATAGCGAACACCTTTTCACCATGAACAACTGATTTTTCTTCAAGTTCTAATGGTTTTAAATCTTCCACATCTTCAACTTTTAAAAGGGCTATATCATTTAAAGCATCACCACAAATAATATCAGCGTTAAAATGATATCTTTTTCCACCAATTATTCCATAAATGTCATCACTTACTGTTTTTATTACTTCGCCTTTTGTTACAACGTGCATATTTGTAATAAAATATCCTTTTTTAGATAAAAGCGCACCTGTTCCCTTAGAAATGACATCTCCGAAATTTGAAAACACCTCAAAAGTTCCTTCTATATTCTTTTTATAGATAGTTGTTGCATCGTTTTCTGTTCCTGTTTCTAATTCATCGTTAGATTTTTTTTCAGCAACTTTCTTTATTGGTTTTTCAGTTTGTTTTTTAAACCTATCATAAGAAGAGCAAAAAGCATCACAAGACAAACATTGATAGTTTGCAAAAATTTGACCTTCTTTTTCCTCTACTCCTATCTTTTTTAAATCAATACTTCCACATACTGGGCAAGTTGTAAGTTCGTGCATCATAACTGTTCCCTCCTAAAATTAGTTATTATATTTAAAATTGTTCATTTCTAATTCAAATTGTTTTTCTAGTATCTTCTTTCTTTCATACTCTTCTTTATTTTTATAATTAAATGGTTTTTCTAATTTGTCTTTATTCTGTGATATATTATTCATTTCCGATTCAAAATAATTTTCTAAAATCTTCTTTCTTTCTATTTCTTCTTTATTTATTAATTTTAACTTATCTTGATTATCTAAATTATCTAAATTTTCATTATTTTCTAGTTCTTGACTTTCTATATCTTCTGACTGAATTACTGATTTAGATATACTTTGCGACTCCATAAAACCACAGGTTGTGCAAATTCTCTCTTCTTTTGATTTATCACTTATATTAACTTGCCAATCAGAGAAAGTATGACCTATTGATTTTATTATTTCTTCTTCAATATAACCACAAACAATGCACTCTCGCTTTTTTATTCCATTTTTCACACAAGACGATTCTTTTATAATTTCCCAATCACTAAACTCATGTGTAGTTCTCCTTGGTGTAAAGTCTGTCTTTTTTATCTCACCACATTCGCAAGCATACTCAGTATATCCAACTTGACTACAAGTTGGGGAAATTATTTTTAACTTTTTAAAATTGTGTTTATGATTTTTATCAACTTTTTTAATTTCGATTTTTTCAGGAATAATAACTTTTGGTTCTTTTTCTTTTGAACCATTTTTTATAATTTTATTAATATACTTGTCAAGGTCTGGATAAAAATCTCTATTAGCATAAGAAGCATTTAAACATTGCTTTGAAGATAAAATGCTAGGTAACTCATTTATATTAAAACCATCATAGGCAACAATAAGTGAGTTACTTTCTTTTTCGCCACTATTAATCTTTTTTAAATATCTACTCCACTCGTTTTTCACCCAAGTAGAGTTAATATAGTCAGCAGACGAACCATAAACAATCATAACCTTTGATGTTTGAAGTGCATTGAAAATATAAGGTTCATACTTTTCGCCAACCTTATCTCTCAAACTCTCTCTACTGAAAAACACCTTGTATCCTTTTTGAATTAAGTGAGTGTATAAATTTTGCGCCTCGTAACTATCTTTTGTTCTTTCAATATTGTTAGCAGTATCGCTATCTTTATAAGAAATAAAGATATCATAAGGTTCTTCTTTACTCGCTTTTTCAACCCAAACCTTGCGAACTCTTTCCATATACTCGGCCTGGTTACGATAATATTCCTTTGTATAACTATCAGCAAGTGATAATGCCATTTTGTAATCTTTACAATCTAGCACACTTTCAATACTTGTTGCATAGCAGGTTGGAATTTTTCTTCCGTCAAAATCAACCTCTTCTTTTATTCCATAGCACGAACATAAATGACCCCAATAGCCTGCTGGATTCTTTGGATATCTTACAATAATATCTTCAAATGCAAGTTCTGCATCAATAAAGTTTGCTAAACGAAGTTTTTGGTCAGCATTATAAAGAAGAGTTATTTCTTCATTAGAAAGTTCTTCTTCTTTAAACGCACCACAAGCAGGACATTTCCAGCGTCCTGCAAAATAGTCATAATTCGCTCCACATATATTACAAATATTTTTACTCATTTGTATCTTCCTAAATTTTATTTTTAAATTGTTAATATATTTTTATTATAGCATTAATTTTTTATTTAATTATATTAATCTCTTTCCTTTTTATAATAAAAACTATTCCCACCACCAAAATATCTTACCAATTTTATAAATTACATATAAAATTAAAACTATAATCATTATCCACACAGTTACTGCACTTAAAAAAGTAAAAGAATGTGTGAAAATAAGTATAAACGGAACTAAAAGCAGTTGTCTAACATCATTATAAAAAATCTCATCTAAATAGCATTCTTCAAATGATTTTTTTAAATTACTAAAACCACCATTTAAATCATAATATATTGATAAAGCAACACTCATTAAACCCACAATTCTAAATGTTGTTGTATAATTGTAAATTTTTGTTGTATTTTCATAAGTAACAAGAAAATAAATTAAAAATATGGTAACTATACCCTTTGGAACATAATAATAATCCATATAATCTTCATCTAAGCAGTAGGTAAATCCCCAAATTAAGCCACCTAGCACACCTGAAACAAGTAAACCTTTCCAAAGATTAGGCCAACCTTGTTTTACATTTTCTAACTCGGTTAAATCCCAATGTAGTTTTGGTTTTATAATAACCGCACAAACCAAAACAAATGCAAACGAAATTATTGATAATAAAATAATAGAAGTTTTTTTCATTACCTTATTTCTTTTTTGTCTTTTTAATGCTTTTTCTTGCTTATTTTCCGATGATTTATTTCTTTTTATTTCTCTTTGTTTTTCAAGTTCTTTTGCTTGTTCTTCTTTTTTCTTTTGTTCTAATTTTTTTTGTTTTTCAAGTTCTTTATTATAATCAGCAGTTGATTTTGTTTCAAGTTCGCCACAAACAGAGCAAACTCGCTCCATTTTTTTACTATTATTTAATATGGTTTGCCACTCTGAAAACTTATGACCTTTGCACTCAATCACTTCTTCTTCATCATAACCACAAATTTGACACTCATGTCTTTTTATACCATTTGAACTGCAGGTTACATCTCTAATAACTTCCCAGTTACCAAATTCATGCTCTTTGCGTTTTGGAGTATAATCAGTCTTTTTCATTTCACCACAACTGCAACGATACTCAGTAAAACCACCTTGCTTACAAGTCGGTTCAACAACATTTACCTTTTTAAAATCGTGTCTATGAACTTGCTCTTCTTTTTTATTTTGAAGATTTTTTTTCTGTTCATTTTTATTGCTTTCTTCCATAACCTTTTTTATAGACTTATCAAGGTCAAAATAGAATTTTCTACTAGAAGCATCTAAACACTGCTTTGAAGATAAAGTCTTAGGCAAATCATTTACATTAAAGCCGTCATAAGCAACAATAAGCGAATTTTCTTTTCTTTCGCCTCTTGAAATTTTCTTTAAATATCTGCTCCACTCATTTTTTACCCAAGTAGAGTTAATATAATCAGCAGACGAGCCATAAACTATCATAACTTTTGCAGTTGAAAGCGCATTAAAAATATATGGCTCATATTTTTCGCCAACTTTATCTCTCAAACTCTCTCTGCTAAAAAATACTTTATATCCTTGTCTAATAAGTTGAATATATAGTTCCTGAGCATCATAACTATCTTTTGTTCTCTCAATATCATTAGCAGTATCGCTGTCTTTATATGAAATAAAAATATCATAAGGTTCTTCTTTGCTCGCCTTTTCAACCCAAGCAACTCTCACTCTTTCGATATACTCGGCTTGCTTTTGATAATATTCTTTTGTTTCTTTATCAGCAAGAGATAATGCTTTTTTGTAATCCTTACTATCTAACACACTTTCAATACTTGTTGCATAGCAGGTTGGAATCTTTCTTCCGTCAAAGTCAACTTCTTCTTTTACACCATAACTTGCTCTAAGTCTTCCCCAGTAACCTGCAGGATTCTTTGGATATTTTCTTATAATATCATCAAACGCAAGTTCTGCATCATCAAAGTTTGCTAAGCGAAGTTTTTGCTCAGCATTGTAAATTAAAGTTTCTTCTTCGTTAGAAAATTCTTCTTCCTTGTAAACACCACAAGCAGGGCATTTCCAACGCCCTGCCTCGTATTCATAATTTGAACCACAAATATTGCAATAATTTTTACTCATTTGCATTTTTCCTTTTTAAAAAAATATTCCTTTTAACCACTCATATAGTAGATAAATACCAACAAATATAGCAAATAAAACAACAAAACCAACTATATAAATAATCACATTTAAAGTTATATTCAAATAAGA
>JAFTMY010000023.1 GCA_017452165.1 Clostridia bacterium
AAAAATAAAATAAAAATAAAAAATATAAAAATTAAAAAAATTACAATAATATCTTATAAATATAGAAAAAATAAGGTGTTATGAAAGACATAATACTGTAAATTATTTATCTTTAATAAAACAAAAAGGAGTTAAAATGAAAATATTAAGCATTATAATTATTTCAACATTTTCAGGTATTTTTGCCGGTATGGGAATGGGTGGTGGAACATTTTTAATACCGTTACTTAGTCTTCTATTTGGTTATAATCAAGCAGTTTGTCAATCAACAAATGTTATATGTTTTTTTATTTATAAGAAAAATAAATTAATAGATTTTAAAATTTTAATTCTTGTTTCAACTCCTGCTTGTGTTATTTCAACAATTTTTACTTATTTTTCTGTTAAAATTGATTCATCTATGCTTAAAACATGTTTTTCAATTTTTATTGTTATTTTTGGTTTGATTTATTTTGTTAAGAGTATATTAAATATTATTATTAAGTTAAAAATTAGTAAAAAGTATTAAAAAATTGTAATTTTAAGTGTTTTTTTATTAATTAAGTGAAAAATTGTTTTACATAAATTTTTATTTTTGGTAATATGTAGTTGTATGATTAGGGGTTATTTATGGGAATTGTAAAATTAAAAGGTATTAGATTACCTAAAAACACTTCAACTACAGGTATTGATATTACTTCATTAAGACCAATGGATTTTTATAATGTTCCTTTAAAATTTAAAAATATTGCTGAGGCTGAACCAGTAGTAAATATTGGTGACGAAGTTAAAGAAGGGGAACTTATTGCTAAACCAGCAGGAAAATTTGGTGTTAATATTTTTTCGCCTGTTTGCGGAAAGGTGTTAAACATTTTTGACAAAATCACATCGTGGGGTGAATATTGTAAACATATCTTAATTATGAATAATAATAAAGATGAGTTTGTTGATTTGCCTGAAATTGAGTCTGTTGCAGATACTGTGCTTATAGAAAGACTTAGAGAATCTGGTCTTGTCGATAATATTGCAAATATGCCATCATTTTTAAAATACGCTTATACTGGTCAAAAGGTTTATAAGACACTTTTAGTTTTGGTTGATGATATTGATCCAAACTGCACAATAAATCAAACAATTCTTGAGTATAAGATTGAAGAAGTTGTCAATGGCGCTAAATACTTTATGAATATGACTTCAGCACCTCATATTACTTTTGTTTTGTCTGATAATAATAAAAGGCTTGCTGATAAAATTAGGAAACATATTGCAGAAAATAAGAAAAATTATGACTATAAGATTAAATTTTTACCTGCAAAATATCCGTTTACAAATCCATATATTATGTCGCAAATTATTGCACATAAGAAAATTAATAAAAAAACATCGTTCCTTGATGCTGGTGTAGCAATTGAAACTGCTGAATCTTGCTATAATTTTTGTCGTGCAGTTGAATTTGGAAAACCTGTTACTAGAAAGATTGTTACAATTGATGGTAATAATGTTATTAGAAAAGGTAATTACGCTATTCCAAATGGTGTTTCATATGAAAATTTAATTGATTTTGCTGGAATTGTTGATAAAAATGAACCTATGAAGATAATTGAAGGTAATTTACTTCATGGAGTTGCTCAGTATAACAAGGAAATTTCTATTTCTCTTTCAACAAATAGTATTGTTCTTGAAAAATATAATCCATTTGAAATGGGTGATGAGTTTAACTGTATATCTTGTGGAAAATGTTTAAAGGTTTGTCCAATGGGATTAAATCCACAAAGACTTGAAACTGCATATCTTGATAATGACGCAGATGAACTTGAAAATCTTAGAATTCAAAGTTGTATTGAATGTGGTTGTTGCTCTTACATTTGTCCATCTAAAAGATATATAACTCAAAGAATTGTCAATGCTAAGCATTATAATAATTTAAGCAATGGAGGAAAGTAATAATGGATGAAATAGTTGTATCAAGTTCTCCATTTATGCATAGTAAAAATGATGTAAATAGATTGTTTTTATACATTATTTTGGCATTGTTATTTCCTGCAATTTATGGAGTTATGTTATATGGATTCGGTGCTTTATCTATGGTATTTATTAGCATCGCTTCTTGTTTACTTTTTGAGATTTTATTTAATTATTTTGATAAAAGAAAAATCTTTTTAAAAGATCTTTCTTGTTTTGTAACAGGTTTTATTCTTGCATTGACTCTTCCTTATGGAACACCAAATCTTGTTATTGTATTTGCTGCGTTTTTTTCAATTGTTGTTGTAAAACTTGCTTTTGGTGGACTTGGTAGAAATATATTTAATCCAGCACTTGTAGGTAGATGTGTTGCAGGTTTAATGATTCCAAACATTACTGCAGAACTTTATAAAATTACTATTGCAGGTGACGAGTATGTTTCAATTTTAGTGGGTGGAACTAATACATTATCTAACTTAATTTCAGGTCAGGCAGTAGGTGGTATTGGAACAACTTGTATTTTAATGTTTTTAATTATCTATATTTTTATGGCTAATTTAGGAATTATAAACATAAAAATACCAATTATTTCAATAATTTCATATTTTGCTGTCGGTGTTTTATTTAATGATATCGAAACAACAGCAATCAATATGTGTTCAGGCTCATTTATTTTTATAACAGTATTTATGATGACAGAACCAAATACATCACCTAATAGTTTATTTGGTGAACTTGTTTACTCGTTTATGTTTGGTGCATTGTCTGCTATCTGTTGGAATTATGGATATTTTGGCGAAAATTGTATTTTTGTCGTTGCTTTAGCAGTTAACTTATTTGTTCCATTTATGGATAGATTCTTAGTTTTAAAACCAGCAACAGTTGGAGGTTATAGATATGCACATAAAAAGTAATATTGAACATAATATAATTCAAATTGTTGTTTTAGCAATTTGTCCACTTTTAATGGTTATTAATAATTTAAATCAAGCATTTTTCTATATTATATCAACATCTGTTTGTTATTTAGTATCGGCTATTGTGTGTAAAATGTTTAGTAAATATTTAGATAGCAGTTTGAAAATATTTGTTACTGCAGTTCTTTCAACATTTGTTATGACCTTTTTAAATATTATATTAAA
>JAFTMY010000024.1 GCA_017452165.1 Clostridia bacterium
GCTGTTATCATTATTATCTTCTGGAGCAATATCTACTCCCTCATAAATAGTAATGTTATCACCATTGAAGTTTGCTAAGAACTTCTCATAGTTATAAACTTTAAGTTCCATAGTTTCGCCATCTTCTCTTTGAATAGCAGAACCAGACATAATGATAAATTTGTAATAATTCTTCCAATAGTTATTAAGATTTTCAACATAATTACTATCTTTAGAATTAATCTTGTAAATATCAGTTCCATCTAAGATTGTATTATAAATAGTCTTAGTGAACCAACCCATCCAAGTATAACCATATCTATCAACTTTGATTAAATCAAGGTCAATACTTTCGTTACCACTTGTAGCAACCCAGTTATTAGTATCAAATTCTACTTGAAGAATATCTTTATATGGAGATACTTCATCAGTATATTTACCTGTAGCAACATTGTAGAAGTATGGAGTTGTAGAACCACCTGCTATCTTGTTACTATCAAATGATACTTGATAAATGTTTGCTCTATAGAATGCTTGCATTACAACTGCAAAATCTAATATATCATCACCTAAGATTTCGTATGTATATCTACCATATAAATCACCAGTTACTGTTGTCTTAACTGTATTATCATAAGAACTACATAAGTAACTATCTGTGTATCTACCACTATATCTTTGTGATTCTAAATTGCTTAAGTTTTCAAATGCAATTGCATTATAGTCAAGCATAACTTCTGTGCTCTTTGCTTCAGTTGAAGCATCAGTCTTGAAGTATTGTGCTTTTGTTTGACCTAAACTGTAACCGATAAATGTATAACCAACTCTTTGGAATGCAGTTGCTTCTACTGGTTTTGCGTCAAATTCAATAGTTTGAGTATATCCTTTGATTTGGAACGCAGGAGATGAACCACCAAATCCTGTGCTAGTATTTACATTGTTCTTTTTAACAGTATAGTTCTTTAATATGTTTGTGCTATCGCAATCATTTGCTTCGTAGTATACATCGTAAATGTTTGCTAACCAACCAGCATAAAGTGTCATTGTATATGACTCTTTATTTCTTTCGTTAGTTGTGATAGTTTCCATATTGTTATACATAGCATTATCAAATTTTCTATTTGAATCATTTGAATGTGTATAATTTCCGTTATTAGCAAAGTTGTATTTAACCGTGCTATAAACATCAAAGTATCTTGTATCGTTAAAACCAACAACAGTTGAATAATAAAGTTCACTATAATCATCAGCTCTTCTTGCAAGTCCAGAAGCATTAATACCGTCCATTACAAGAATTGCACTAGTATTTTGTGTTCCAACTTTAAATGTTGAACTACCATTTGAATTAACTCTACTTGAATTACTATCATATACATAACCATGTGTATACCAACCTGTCCAAGTGTAACCATATCTATCAACTCTTACAAGATCTTCGATGTGGTCTCCAACCTCTGTTTCATAAGTGTTATAATCACTTACTAAATTATAAATTTCTTTATAATTTGTTGTATAAAGGTTAGTGTCGAACATTACATAAATCTTTTCAGTGAATATTTCTTTATATAATCCACCAACTTCGTCTAAGTAATGTGCTTCAGTAGAACCTGTTCCTAAGTATTCTTGTCTATTATTTGTGATATTATAGTCAGTCTTATTAAATGAAACTTCATAAATTAAGCCTTGCCACTTAGCATAAATTGTCATACCAAATGTGTTATTCTTTCTATCTTCAATCCAGTTACCATAACCGTCTTGAGATGTAAATGCATAACCATAAACATTTGAAACATCTGTCTTAAGATTATTAGTAAATTCTACATAGTTTGCATTTGTTGTAGTTTCACCATAGGTTCTGAAGATAAATTGATTGAATAATGAGTAATCAACTTTTGGCATTTTTTGCTCAATGTGATTAGCATTCTTATCAACATATACATTATAAGGATTGCTATCATCATAGTTTGTTCCACTCATAATGAAGTCATTATAGTTCTTACCATCAATTGTTAAACCATTACCTTCAACAGTTTCAACGTTAGAATACCAACCAATCCAACTGTATCCAAGTTTAATTAAATCAATTTGAGTAAAGTATTTATCATTATAACCCTTAATGAACCAAACATTAGTATCAAATACAACGCTAAGTTCAATTGAAATAATATCGTTATTATTAATTGAAGCATTAATTCCATCGTAAGTGCAAGATGCCTTAGTTGAATTAATAATGCTTGAATTTACATCTAACTTAACAGTATAAGTGTTTACTTCCCAAATTGCAAAAATCATTAAATAGTGATTATCAATGTTATTTGCAGTAGTTGTATCACCTAATACTTCCATTGTTCCAAGATATTCACTGCTATCTGCAATCTTGCTCTTATCTGTATATAAGTAGCAATCATTTGTAACAGCTGTTCCTGTAACATCATCAATACTTACTGTTTCTTCATTGATTACAAATTTAGTTCCTGATGTTGAAGCACCAGTTGTCTTATAACCAAATCTATACTCAGAATTTAAACCAAATCTCCAACCAACAAATGTATAACCAATTCTAGTTATATATTGTGGATCATATTCGACATCAAATACAAAGTCAGTATAGTTACCACTATTGTATTCAAGTGGAGATGTTGTATCATCTAAGTTCTTCAATGAAATACCAGTTGAATCATGCGATAATCTATCATTAAATGTTGATAAATTATTTGTTACATTAGCAAATCCTGAATTACTGTTTGTGTTAATACCATTAGTTCCATAATCATATGAGAGACTATAGGTATTTGCTTGCCAACCAGCATAGAGTGTGATTGAACCAAGTTGGTTCTTATCATAACCATTGGTTGTATCTTTTGGATAATTAAAGTTAAGTCTATCTAAAGAATCAACTCTGTCTTGCTCAGCATCTAAATAACTATAGGTTGTATCGTAAGATGGTTCAACATAATTAGTCTTTAAAATCCATTCATAATTAAGCACTGGAAGAGACATACTTCCTCTTTCGTCCCAACTATGTTGAGCGATGATTCTATATGTATTATTTAAATCATTCCAAGGCATTGAATCATTGTTGATATTAAAGAATTTATTTTGACTTACTGATGCAGATTCGTTATTTACATACCAACCAGTCCATGTATAACCATATCTATCAATAAGAACATCTTCTAAACTAATTAATCTACCATTGTAGTTAATGTTCCAAACATTTGTATCATATGTAACAATAACTTTTACAATGCCATCATTAATAAAGTAAGCGTCATTATTATAAGCACGGTCATCAGCATTTTCAATGTTATAGAATTGTGGTGTTGTTGAACCATTATTTTTATTCATATCGAAAGTAATTTCATATCTATTTGCTTTCCATACTGAATAAAGTGTTACAACACTATTTGTAATTCCATCATACATAGAATTGTGAATTTGGTCTTTAATTATGTTATAGAAATTATAAACATAATTTGTTCCATCATCATATGCAACAAATGTTGTTTGTTTATTTGTTTGTGCAACATTTGAAGCAAAGAAACCTGTCTTATCATAAAGCGATGTATTATCACTATATAATGAGCCAACGTTCCAGTTAGAAACATTTGTCCAATCTTTTTGTGTTGAATAACCAAGGAATGTATAACCTACCATTGAGTAGTGGTTACCATTATTTCCAGCAAAATCAATGAGAGTATCTTGGTTGAAGTAAATTACTTGATAAATTTGATTATCAGCAATTTGATCATCTTTATATTCAACATTATCAATCTTAGCAGGACTAGATGAATCTTTGTTATTTAAGTAATCATACTTATTAAAGTCATAAACAACTTTTA
>JAFTMY010000025.1 GCA_017452165.1 Clostridia bacterium
ATGGTAATGCTTTTTTATATAATATGGTTAGAATAATTGTAGGCTCACTTATTGATGTAGGACTTGGAAAAATTGAGCCAAGTAAGATAAAAGATATACTAAAAAGTCAAGAAAGAAAAAATGCAGGGAAACTTGTAGATGCTTATCCACTTACTTTAGTTAAAGTCTTTTATTAATAATAAAAAAATAATTGCAAAAATAGTAATAATAATGTAAAATAAAATTTAGAAACATTTAATTATTTTAATAAAATATTGTTTTAATGATTTATAACATTTTATGTTATTGTAAATAAATATTATAATCTAAAATTTAGATTTAACCAAGGGGAAAATATGAGTATATTTTTTACAGATACAGATTGCGAAATGGATTATGTAACAGCCGAAGAACTTAATATAAAAGTTATTGGTATGCCATATACAATTAAAGGTCAAGAACAATTTTATGACTTTGGAAAGAATACAAACATTAAAGAGTTTTATGATATGATGAGAAGTGGTGAAGTTGCTACAACTTCTGCGCTTAACATTGAAGATTATATTGAGTATTTTGAACCTATTTTGTCAGCAGGAGAAGATATTTTATATGTCCATTTTAGTAGTGAATTATCTGGAACATTTGACCATATGAAGGTTGCTTTAAATACGCTTAATGAAAAATATCCTGATAGAAAGGTTACTTGTTTTGATACTAAAAACATCTCACTTGGTGCTGGTATTCAAGTTATTGAAGCGGCAAAACTTCATAACGCAGGTGCTAGCGATGAAGAGGTTGTTGAATTTTTAACAAATTTCAGTAAAAAAATAGGAATTTATTTTTATGTAGATAACCTTAAATATTTAAAGAGAGGTGGTAGAATTTCTGCAACTTCTGCTGTTATGGGAACAATGCTTAACATTAAACCAATTTTATCGGTTACTGATGACGGAAAACTTGAAAAATTAACAACAGTTATGGGAACAAAAAAGGCAGTTAAATTCTTATATAACAAGTTTACTCAGGAAGTTACAGATGAAGAAAACACTGATGTTTATATAGTAGATGCTGATAATAAAGAAATTGGTGATTCATTTGCTAAGGACCTTGAAAATACAGGAAAAAAAGTAAATATAAAAAGATTAGATGTTGGACCAGTAGTTGGTGCGCATTGTGGTCCTGGAACAATTGGTCTTATATTTGTAAAAAAATAAATATAAAAATTACATAGTTATTAAAAAGATGCTAAAAAGCATCTTTTTATTTTAAAATAAAATATTAATTTTATTGACTTGTCTAATGTTTATTAGTATTATAAATATACACTTTGACCATCTTTGACTAATTTTAAGGAGGAACTATGGCTAGTATTTCAGAAATAATTGAACAATTTATAATAAAAACAATGGGTGATAATAATTTTGTTGAGATTTCAAGAAACTCACTTGCTGAGCATTTTTCTTGCGCACCAAGTCAAATTAACTATGTGCTTGATACTAGATTTACTCCAGACAGAGGATTTGTAAAAGAAAGTAAGCGTGGTGGAAGTGGTTATATAAAGATTTCTAAAATAATTAGTTCTGATGAAAATGAATTTTTAAATTCACTTATTGTCGATAGTGTTGGAGATGAATTATCATTTAAAAGATTATCTCAAATTTTAGATAAATTAGTATCTGATGAAATTATAAATGGTAAGGAAAAAATGATAATTGAGACTGCTTTATCTGAAGATTCACTTGCAATGCCATTTACAATTAAAGATAAAGTTAGAGCAAAATCTTTTAAAAATATACTATTAAAACTTATGATTAGATAAATTTAATTAAATTAAATAAGGAGAAATAAATGAACGATTTTAATATGAACTTAAATTCAAATAATTTTGATTATAACTTTGTTCAAAATAATGTTTGTGAAAAATGTGGTATGTTTTTAAATGATATAAAAAGAACAGGTATTGTTGGTTGCATTAATTGTTACAAAGTATTTGAAAATGAAATAAAACAAATGGTTTTTAATAATCAAGGAACAATTAATCATATTGGTCAAATTCCTTCAAGACATTTTTCAAAAGTTAAAATAAAAGAATTGATACTTGACCTTGAAAAACAAAAAGAAAAGGCAATTGTAGATGAGGACTATGTTTCTGCTGAATCAATAAAAAATCAAATTGAAAAATTAAGAGGAGAACTTTAATATGAAAGATTATAGTTCAATTATTGTTTCAAGTAAGGTTAAGATTTTAAGAAACTTAGCAGGTTTTAAGTTTCCTTCAATGATAGATGAAAATGATGGAATAAAGGTCTTAAATAAAGTTGCAGAAAATGTTTTAAAAATTAGTCCAAACTTTAAGATTTATAAAGTAAAAACCTTACCTGAACTTGATATTAACATTATGAGAGAGAAAAAATTACTTACAAGTAATCTTATAAATGCACAAGGTTATGGTGCAGTAATTTTGTCTGAAAATGAAAATATTTCAATTATGATTAATGAATCTGATCATATCGTAGAGCAGTGTATGCTAAATGGTTTTAACATATTTAATGCTTATGATATTTTAAGTTCACTTGATGACCAAATTATTTCAAAACTTGATATTGCTTTTGATAACACAATGGGATATTTGACATCAAATATTAATAATATAGGAACGGGTTTAAAGGCTAGTATTACATTGTTTTTACCAGCACTTACACTCAGTGGTTCAATAAAAGAGATTTTATCAAAAATTCAAATGAAAGGTTTTGAAGTTGAAACATCAGATGATGATATAGAGAGTTGTGAATACCTTTATACTTTTTCAAATTATCATACTATTGGAAAAAAAGAAAATGAAATTATAATTAGACTTACAGAACTTGCAACTCAAATTGCAGAGAGGGAAATTACTGCTAGAAAAGAACTTTTAAGTTTTAATAAAATTGATGAAATTAAAGATAGAGTTTTTAGAGCATGGGGAATTCTCACTAATTGCTATAAAATAAGTGTAGAAGAAACAATAAAATTATTGAGCGAAATTAAGATGGGACTTGCACTTGATTTTTTAAAAATAAAAGATATAAATGTTATCGAAAATTTAATGATAGATGTGCTTCCATATTCGCTTACAAAAATATCTAACTCTAAAATTTCTATGGCAGAACTTAATAAATATAGAGCAACTTTTGTTGCAAATGTATTAAAATTAAATAGAATTAAATAGAGGAGAAATATATGCAAATTTCAAAAGTTTTAAATAATGCTATAGAAATAGGCATAAAATTTGCACGAAGTTTAGGTTTAGAAAAAGTTGAAACAGAACATTTATTATTTGCAATACTGCTAGAAAAAAACGCAAATAGTGTCAAAATTTTGATAAAATCTGGCGTAAATGATGAAAATTTAAAGAAATTACTTATTTCAAGCAAGAAAAATGCAATTAATAATTCAAATAAAATTACATACTCAAATGAATTATCATCTTTTATTTCAAGAAGTTTAGAGGCTTGTCAAAAACTTGGAAAAAATGAACTAGGTATAGATGAGATAATGTATTTTATGGTTTGTTCATCAAATTTAAGGTCTACTAAAATTTTAAAGGATTATTATAAACTTAGTTTAGAAAATTTAAAAAACAAATTTGAACTTTTAGTTGGAGTAACAAAAGAATCAATAAATTTAAATCAAAATAAAAGCATTGGTAATAACTTTGATTTGCCAGAGTGCCTTTTAAATATAGGTTATGATTTAACTAAAAAAATAAAAAACAGCAATTTTCAAAAGATTATTGGTAGAGACTCAGAAACTGAAAAAGTAATTGAGATTTTATGTAGAAAAACAAAAAATAATCCAATTTTAATTGGTGAACCAGGAGTTGGTAAATCATCTATTGTAGAAGGACTTGCTCAAAGAATAATTACAGGTGCAGTTCCTGAAATTTTAGCAAATAAAATTATTTTTGCACTTGATCTTGCCTCTCTTATTTCTGGAACGAAATATAGAGGAAGTATGGAACAAAAACTAAAAGACGCAATAACTTCAATTCAAGAAAATGAAAATATTTTAGTTTTTATTGATGAAATTCATACCTTAGTTCAAGCAGGTGGAAAAGATGGTGAAATTTCACCAGCAGATATTTTAAAACCTTATCTTGCAAGAGGCGAACTTCATTGTATTGGCGCTACAACTATAAAAGAATACAAAGAGTATATTGAAAAAGATGCAGCACTTGAGCGTAGATTTCAACCTGTTAAAGTGGAAGAGCCAACACAAGAAGATGCTATTAGAATTTTAAAGGGTATAAGATACTCTTTTGAAGAATTTCATAATGTAAAGATTTTAGACGAGGCAATAGAATCGGCAGTTGCACTTTCTTCAAGGTATATAACTAATAGATTTTTACCAGATAAGGCAATTGATTTAATTGATGAAGCATGTAGTAAGATAAGAGTAAATGCTTCTATTGTTCCTGATGAAGTTAGAATTATTAATAAAAAAATAAATGACCTTGAAAAGTTAAAAGAAGAATGTTGGAGAAATGATGCGTTTTTAGAGGCAGATAAATGTAAGAAAACTATTTTGTCACTTAAAGAAAAAATCGCAAATATTAAGCAAAATCAATCAAAAAATGGCTCAAATATGTGGGAAATTAATGATTCTATTATTAGAGAAGTGATTTCATCTTGGACAAATATACCTCTTCAAAAAATAACAGTGTCAGAAAAAGAGAAACTACTTAATTTAGAAAATATAATCAAAAAAAGAGTTATTGGTCAAGATGATGCCGTATCAGTAATTTGTAAATCTATTAGAAGGTCGAGAGCAGGAATCTCTGATCCTAATAGACCTATTGGTTCATTTTTATTTTTAGGACCAACTGGTGTTGGTAAAACTGAATTAACAAAAGCACTTGGAGATGTTTTATTTGACGATGAAAATGCTATTGTAAGGTTCGATATGAGTGAGTTTAAAGAACCACATTCAATATCAAGACTCATTGGTTCACCACCAGGTTATGCTGGTCATGATGAAGGTGGAGAACTCACTGAGGCAGTAAAAAATAAACCTTATACAATTGTTTTATTTGATGAAATTGAAAAGGCTCACCCTGATATATTTAATATTATGCTTCAAATTTTTGACGATGGAAGACTTACTGATTCAAGTGGAAAACTTGTTAATTTTAAAAATACAATTATAATTTTAACAAGTAATAATGGTGTTCAAGATTTAATTGCAAGATGAAAATTTGAAAAAGAAAATGCAAATCTTGTAAGAGTTAATTCACAAGAGTTTTTAATGAATAAATTAAGAGATAATTTTAAACCAGAACTTTTAAACAGAATTGATTCAATTGTAATTTTTGATAGTTTATCAAAAGAAAATATTTTACAAATCACAAATATTATGCTCGATAACTTAAAAAAGCGTCTTGCTAAGAAAAATATAACACTTGATATTACAAATAATGCAAAATATTATATTTGCAATAAGGGTTATGATGAAGAATATGGTGCAAGACCGCTTAGAAGAGTTATTGATAAAGAGATTAACGACGTTATTGCTGAGATGATTATTATGGGAAAAGTTGGCGATAATTCAGCAATTAGAGTTGATGAATCTAATGGAAAAATTTATTTTCAAATTTTATGCTAAAATTTATTTTGAGTTTACAGAAAAAAATGGTAAAATAAAAGTACCAAATATAGGAGGATACACTTATGAAAATAGAAATTACACAAAGAAATTATGTCGCAAAGGATAAACTCAAAGAACTTATAGAAAAGAAACTTTCAAGATTTGAAAAATATCTTGAAGAAGGTTCTAGTGCTAAGGTTGTTTTATCTAAAGCAGGCAAAAGTGAAAGATATAAAATGGAAATTACTGTAAAAGGTAAAGGAGTATTTGTTAGAAGCGAAGTTGAGTCTGATAATATGTATGCAAACCTTGATACTTGTCTTGCAAAACTTGAAAGACAAGTTGTTAGAATTTCAGGCAAGGCTAAGTCAGCAGTTAAGGCTGACCCAACATCAATGTTATTCTTTGATGAAGTTCCAGAAGAATCTAAGGCGCAAGTTGTTAAGAGAAAAGAATTTGAACTTGATGAACTTTCTGAAGAAGAGGCTGTTGAGCAATTAGAACTTCTTGATAACGATTT
Organism: Clostridia bacterium; assembly: GCA_017452165.1. Lineage (GTDB taxonomy): Bacteria > Bacillota > Clostridia > Christensenellales > UBA1242 > RGIG1681. The sequence goes on from JAFTMY010000025.1 coordinate 6,122, forward strand.
CTATATTTATAAAGATAGAAAAACAAAAAATGTTTGCGTTATCTATAAGAGAGTTGATGGCGACTATGGTTCAATTGTAACAAAATAGTTTTATATTTAATAATTAAAATTAATAAAAAGCATAAAGATAATTTCTTTATGCTTTTTTCTTTTTACTATATAATAATAAGAAAATATGCATTATTTATGCTAAATTTATATGAAATTATAATAATTTTGCGTTTTTTGCTACTTATTGTTTAAAATATCAATCAGATTTATATTGTTTAAAACATAATTTTCTTTTTTTTGCATGGATTTATATATTAAACTAATTATTGATAAAATTAAAAAAATACTGCCCATTATTAAGTAGTATAAAGAAAAAGGAACAATTATAGATAAAAAACATAGTGCTATACCAGAAAAAAAGCAATCTCTAAATTTTACGCCATTTAGCATTTTTATTAAATTTAATTTGATGTTTTTTAGATAAGTATTTTTATTTTTAGATAATTGAGTAGTTATAGGATATAATTCTTTTTCTTTCATAATCTCAAATATATCATTATATAAAAATACTTTATATTTTATAGGCGAGTTATCTAATAAATTTTTAAATTCATCACTATAATTATCACATAAAAAGTAAAGGGATTTTAGTTTTTGTGTTAGAAGATAAAAATTATTTGATACTATAAAATCATAACAATTTAATTTATTATAA
>JAFTMY010000026.1 GCA_017452165.1 Clostridia bacterium
AACTATATAAATAATCACATTTAAAGTTATATTCCAATAAGAAATTAAAACCATTATTATAATTGTAATAAATACAGATAGTAATGTAAGACTAAATATTTTTTTTAATGATTTTCCATTATTTTTCTTTTTCTTTATAACTTTTTCGGATTTATATGTTTCTTCCAACTTATTTATTTCTTGATTTAAAGTTATTCTTGAATCTATGTATTTTATATGATTATTAATATATTGCATCTGCTCATCTATAGGTTGGTTTTTTTTCTTAGATTTTCCCTTTAAAATTCGTTTATTTTCTAAATTTTCAATTTTGTGATCTTCTTTTATTCTTTTTATTTCTTCTAAATTTTGATTTATTTTTTTCTTAATATTTTCTATTTTTTCTCTTCTTTTATAACAAGCAGGGCATCTCCATTGCCCTGCTATATTTTCGTATTGTGAATTACATTTTCTGCATTTACTTAACCAATTTTTAGACATTTCTCATTTTCCCTTAAAAAATATTATTTAACAAAAATCATAAAAATTAATGATAAAACCGGCATAATAAGTATGCACCAAACGGTTGTCAAACTTAAAAATGAAAAAGTATGTGTAAATGCTAGCATAAATATTACTAAAGAAATTTGTCTAATATCACTAAAGAACTTGTCTTGTATATCGCTATCAGTGCCCCATTTAAAAATTTCTTTAAAATCAAAAACAAGAGAAATTATAATACATACACCACTCATAACCCAAAATGGAATTGAGTAGTTATAAAGTTCTGATGAATTTTTAAAAGTAAGTAAATAATATATTAAAAATACTGTAACAAGTCCCTTTGGCAAAAACAAATATGTGTAAGTATCTGAAAAATGATAACTAAGAATAACACCAACTAATGCACCAAAGAAAATTAGTGATAAAGCAAATCTCCAAATATTTGGCCAAATTTCACTTATATTTTCGACTTGACTAAAAGTCCAATGAACAGTAGGTTTAAATACAAACAGCCCTACAATTGCAACCACTAAAGAAATAAGTGATATAGATATTAAAGATATATTTTTTATAATGTTTTTTCTTTTATTATGTTTTCTTTCTAATTCTTGTTTTTTTGCTAATTTTTGCTTATTTTCTAATTCTTTCTTTTTATCTAATAATTGTTTATATTCTTCAGTTGGCTGAGTTTCAGTATAACCACAAACAGAGCAAACACGTTCTCTCATATTATGGTCATTTAAAGTAACTTGCCAATCAGAAAAATTATGTCCTTGTGCTTTAATTACTTCTTCTTCACTATAACCACAAATAGTGCAAACACGTCTTCTTTTTCCATTATCTTCACAAGTTGCCTCTTTTACTATTTTCCAATCACTGAAATCATGTTCACTACGTTTTGGTGTATAATCTGTCTTTTTTGTTTCTCCACACTCACAAGCATACTCAGTGTAACCACCCTGAATACAAGTTGGAGCAACCACTCTTATTTTCTTAAAATCGTGATTATGATTTTCATCTACTTTCTTGTTTTCCATAGTAGACTGAATATCAACAAAACCACAAACAGAGCAAATTCGCTCTTTCATACCCTTATTATCTAAACTATCTTGCCAGTCAGAAAAAGTATGACCTTTTGCTTCAATTATCTCTTCTTCATCATTTCCACAAACAGAGCAAACTCGTTTTTTTATACCAACTTCTGTGCAAGTAGAATCTTTTACAATTTCCCACTCTCCAAACTCATGAGTTTTACGCTTTGGTGTATATTCAGTCTTTTTTTCTTTTCCACACTCACAAGCAAAAATTGTATAACCACCTTGTTTACAAGTTGCTTCTACTACTTTTACTTTGTTTTTATATTCGTGTTTATGCTCCGAATCTATCTTTTCATTTCTCAAAGATGAATTATCTTTAGAGTCTTCATTTATTATATTTTTTATTGCCTTATCAAGGTCAATATAAAAATTTTTACTTTTAGCATTTAAGCACTGATTTGTTGATAAAACCTTAGGGAGTTCATTAGGCGAAAACCCATCACAAGCAACAAGAAGAGAATTACTCTTTTTCTCGCCCCTTGCAATTCTCTTTAAATATCTGCTCCACTCGTTTTTTACCCAAGTTGAAGTAATGTAGTCAGGAGAACAGCCATAAACTATCATTACTTTTGCAGTTGAAAGTGCATTAAAAATGTAAGGTTCATACTTTTCACCAACCTTATCCCTTAAACTTTCTCTACTAAAAAATACTTTATAACCTTGTTCAGTTAAATGTATATATAAATCCTGCGCCTCAACACTATCTTTTGTTCGTTCTATATTATTTTCAAGGTCGCTATCTTTATAAGATATAAAAATTTCATAAGGTTTTTCCTTACTTGCTTTTTCAACCCACTCTTTGCGAACTCTTTCAATATACTCTGCTTGTTTTTGATAATATTCTTTTGTATCTTTATTAGCAAGCGATATTGCTTTTTTATAATCCTTACTATCTAGCACACTTTCAATACTTGTTGCATAACAAGTTGGGATTTTCTTTCCATCAAAATCAACTTCTTCTTTTACACCATAAGACGAACACAAACGACCCCAGTATCCTGCTGGATTCTTAGGATATTTTCTTACAATATCATCAAACGCAAGTTCTGCATCATCAAAGTTTGCTAAGCGAAGTTTTTGGTCAGCATTATAAAGCAAGGTGTTTTCTTCATTAGAAAATTCTTCTTCCTTATAAACACCACAAGCAGGGCATTTCCAACGCCCTGCTTCATACTCAAAATTTGAACCACATACACTACAAATATTTTTACTCATTTGTCTTTTTTCCTTAAATTAAAGTATCTTACCCTTAATCTCTTTATTGATTACCATATCTATATTCAATAAATTTTACAATTTCTTCCGGAGAAGTATTGTTCTTTACTTTTGATAAAACTGCTTGAATATCATCGTTTGTAATATGCTCTTCAATCTCTAAATCACTATCTGCTTTAACCCTTAGCATTTTACAAATACGCATATATGACTCAAAACGAATTTTTTCACAAATAGCAACAATATCTCCACCACCATAACCTTCTAAATCTCTTGCAAGTTTGTTTAAATCAACATCATCATCAGTAGGTGTATCACCAATAGTTCTTTTTACCATAAACTCTCTTGCTTCTTTATCAGGAGTTCCAACGTAGATTTGTGTATCAAATCTACCACCACGAAGCATTGCTGAATCTAATGCCCATGGTCTGTTAGTTGCACCAATAAGAAGTAACATTTTATCTTCATCTTGTTGCTCAAAACCATCTACTAATGTTAAAAATGTCGCTACAAAACGAGCAATTTCACCATCTGTTCCTCCAGAACTGTCACCTCTTCTACTTGCAACCGAATCAAACTCATCAAAGAAAATAATTGCCCTTTCATTTTTTCTTGCCTCTTCAAAAACACTTACAAGTTGCTTTGAACTTTCACCCATAAACTTAGAAATTAAGTCTTGACAATTCACTAAATAAAACTCAGCATTAACTTCCCCAGCAATGGCTCTTGCAATAAAAGTTTTACCTGTCCCTGGTGGACCATATAGTAATATTTTTCCACCAGGTTTAATACCAAATTTCTTTGCAAGTTCCTTATTTCTCATTGGCTCTAATACATGATAAATAATTTGGTCTTTAACTTCATCAAGACCTGCAACATCATCAAAAGTAACTTTACTTTTAATTTTTTGACTAACTGGTCTTTTAATTTCTGGTTCTTTATCTGAAGCGCCTACGCTTTGAACTTCCTTCTTAACACAATTGTTTTTTGCATGGTCTAAAATTTTCACTGCAAGATTATGATATTCCATACGAACATTATAAGATGGTGAATTTACAGAAATCTCATTTGCAATAGAAGCCGCTTTTAAAAATAGTTCACGAGCCTCATCAATATTTCCATTTGCTTGAAAATCTATAGCCTGTTTATAATAACTATTAAACGCCTCTACTTTAGGTGCATTATTCATTAAAACCCACTCCTTTTTATTTTACTTCTTTCTTTGCATTTTCAATATCTGCACTAATATCTAAACTACTAGAATTCACTTTAGGAACACCTGTTATTGTCATTTTTGAGCGCGCAGCATCAATCATCGGTCTAATAGAAGCAATCTCTTCACTTGTTCTTGCTTTGTTTGCAGGGTTAGTAGTTTTCATAGATTTGCTAAGTAAATTTTTGCTCCATGTTACTTTTTTCATATATTTTGCAACTTTTAAGTTTGTCTTTTGAATTTCAGCAATATTTGGAAGATTTACACCATTATTTGCCATATTATCAAGAGCCTTCATAGCAGAAACCAAGTGACCTGTGATTGAATTTGAAATATTCATAATTTCAAAGTTTGCTTTTGTTTGAGTTAAACAACTAATATTATCATTTAAATCAATAAGTGCGTTACAAGCAATATCAAATGTTCCGATATCTCCATTTACTTCTGCCTCAGCCGCTATTCTAGCAAACTCTTCACGCTTTGCCTTTAATGAATTAATTGAGTCATTAAATATTTCTATTTGCTCATCACGTTGCATTTGAGCCTCAAATTCCTTTTCTTCTTTTGACTTACGATTAAATAACCATCCCATTTTAAATTCCTCCTAAAAATATCTTTAATTTTATATAATGTTTTTTATTCAACTTCTTCCTTTTTTACATCTGTTTTACCAGTTTGAAGTTGCTCCATTTCCTTTTTTATATCAGCAAGTCCCTCTTGTTCCATTCTTTCACGTTTAAGTTGTTCAATATAATCATTAGTTTCTTCATTTAATTCATCATCAGCATAAATTGTCTTTAAAATTTTATCATCAATTCTTTCTGTATGAGTATTAATTAATTCCATCTCTTTATTCATTCTTTCTAAGATATAAAGTGCTTTACTTGGGTCTGTTAAAACTTGTCTTAACATATCTATATTAAGAAGTGCTTTTGCCTTACCAATTTTTTGAGCCTCGAAATCACTTACTTCAACAATTTCTTTTGCATTAATATAAATAGTATCAAGCAAATCGTAGCAAGCCATATAGTTTTTCTTATGAGTTGAAAGTGTATTTATTTGAGAGATTTTTGTCTTTGCATTTCTAACTAATTCTGCTGCTTTTCTTTGATTTTTTTCATTTAAAATAATAGAATCAATTTCTCTTTTATCTTTTTCAGTTAATACTATTTCCTTTTCAATTCTATCTGATTGTGCTTTTAAGTCATCTTTTAATTTTAAAAGTTCACTAAGTTTTAAATTTAACTTTCTTCTTTCATAAGAAATTTTAGCAGTAGCAGCATTTGACTTATCAAAAACTACAACAGCATCTCCATTTAAAACATCTTTCCAATAATTAATTTGAAAACTAAGGTCTCCTATTGCTTCTTGTGTTCTATGAAGCATATCTTGAGTAGAAGGTTGTTTAAGTTTTTTTAATGTTTCTGTAACTTCATTATAAATTGATGAAACATTTTCATTTCCTGTTCCAAAAGAATTTTCTAAACTTATAACATCATCTTTTAATTCTTGCATTACTGGGTTAAGAGCCTCTTTATTATTATTTAAAATTCTTCCCTTCTCATAGTCATAAATAAAAGAATTTACTTCCTTTACAACCTTTTCTTTTAATTCATTATTTTTACCAATTGATGGTTTATTTTTATTAAAAAACATATCTTTTCTCCTTATCCGTTAATCCTATTTCTAATAGTCTCAAGATCTTCTTCTCTTACATGGAAACCGTCGACTGTAAGTGATGAAATTTTCACACCTAAATTTGTAAAAATCTTTTCATTTGTTAAATTTTCAAAAAATTTATTTCTAAATTCATCAAGTAATGAACTTATTTCAAATACAGATGTTTCAGTATTTGAAAAGAACTTACCTAAAATTGGTGTTCCTACAGACCTTATTGTTGAAATTATTTTTTCTCTAATTTGAGATATAGTAATCTCACTTGAACTTGGGAATGCTTGAATCATTCTTACATAATCCACAATATCAACCATAAACTTTCCATTAGCACCAACTACATATGCTTCTTTAAGCCTTGTATTGTTTACATTAATATTTCCAAATCCCCACGCATTTTGAGCCATTGTTCTTACACGAATATATGCAATTTTAAGTTGTTTTCCAATATATTTTTTGCCATATTCTTTAACAAAATCTTTTTTTACACAAGGTTCTAAACGAATTTCTGGTTTCTCTTCAATAAAAGCAATAGCCTTATAGTGAGATGGAATTGATATTTTTAAACCTTTAGTTATTTGAACTGGTTCACTAAAAGAAATTAAAACATCTTCTGATTTTTCTTCTGGTTCAATAACTATTTCTTCTTGTCTTCTTCCAAACATTACTTTTGTTCTCCTTTTTTCTTATTTATAATTTCACATAATAAATCAATAGTATCTTCGTCCAAATTTTGATTAGTTATATCAAAAATCATTTGCTTTTTCTTCTCAGCCAAATCAGTTATATCAATTTTTACAATTCCACTTGACTCAGCCATAGCATTTTTTAAATTAATCTTATCTTCGTCTGTCAAATTATAGGTTTCAATTAACAAATCTGCCATTTCTTCAGGTATATTTCTTTTACCATTTTCAATAGTCGACAGATATGATGGTGACATATTTAATTTTTTTGCCATAGTTCTAGCACTATCACCACTATTATCTCTAATAACTTTTAGCAGTTTTCCAAATTCGGTTGCCATAGTAACCTCCTTTCTTTTTATTGATATCAATATACTATGTGTTTACAAATTTGTCAACACTTTTTAATAATTAATAAAAAAATTTTTATTTTTTTATTAACCACAAAAAAAGTCTAAATTAAAAACGTTTAAATTTAGTTTAATTTAGACTTAAATTACAATTATATTTTAATTAACAATTAATTATTTTCTTCTTTTAAGATTTCTTTCAATTTTAATATTGAATACTCATTTCCCTGCTCGGCAGCAAGTTTATAAAATTTTATTCCTTCCTCAATATTTTTCTCTATACCTATTCCATAAAAGTAACAATCACCCAACGCATTTTGCGCTAAGTCATTGCTTTGAGAAGCAGATTGTTTATATAATTTCACAGCCTCCTCATAATTTTGCTCTACTCCATCTCCATTATAATAACAATCACCTAAAGCATTTTGTGCGTAAGAATGTCCTTGATTAGCGGCAAGTGTTAACCATTTTATTGCTTCCTCATAACTTTGCTCTACCATCTTTCCATCATAGAAAAGATTACCTAAAATACATTGTGCATCTAAGTTACCTTTCTCAGCAGATTGTTTATACCACTTTATTGCTTCTTCGTTATTTTGCTCTACTCCATCTCCATTTAAATAACAATTTCCTAAATTTAATTGTGCTACTCTATTTCCCTGCTCAGCAGATTGTTTATACCACTTTACAGCCTCTTCAAGGTCTTGTTCAACTCCTAATCCAAAATAATAACAAACACCTAAATAATATTGTGATTCATTATTACCTTCATCAGCAGAAGTTTTTAAATCTTTTATTATTTCTTCTTTCATTTCTGGTGTTAAGTTTTCATCTAAATTTTCCATAATTTACCTCTTGATTCTTTATTTATATTTAAAATCATTTTATATGTCTTTATTTTTCCTTTTTTGATTATTTTATACAATTTTATAAAACAATTTTACTAATTACATTTTATATTAATTATGTAAATTTTCAAACAATTTTAACAACTTATTTCTATTTATAACTATAATTTTAAAATATATAAAAATGCACATATAATTATACTTATAAAGATTATACAGATTTCACTTGAAAATTTTTAATAAATATGCTAAAATACTTGCTATGAAAATAATAACCGAGAATAGAGAGGCAAGACATAACTACTTTTTAGAAAATACTTTTGAGGCAGGAATTGTTTTGGTTGGTTGCGAAGTAAAGTCTCTTAGAGAAAATCATGCCAACTTAAAGGATTCTTATGTCGTAATTAGAGATGGCGAAGTATTCCTTTTGAATTGCTTTATTTCTACTTTTGAAAAAACAGGTGCTTTTATTCCAGATACTAAAAGAACAAGAAAACTTCTTCTTCATAAGCAAGAAATATTAAAACTTACTAGAAAAACAAAAGAACAAGGATACACTTTAATTCCTACGAAAATGTATTTTAAGGACGGAAAAGTCAAGGTCGAATTTGCGCTCGCTAAAGGTAAAAAACTCTATGATAAGAAAGATGATAAGATGAAAGCAGATTTAAAAAGATATGCAGAAAGACAAATAAAACTTTCTTAGTAAAATTATTTTCACTAAAAAATAAATAAAACTAAGTTTTATAAAAATTTGCGTTTTTATATGGGGATGTTACGGTTTCGACAGGAAATCAGAAATGTTACTTATAAGCGTGTGTGTAGCCCAAACCTACATAAAAATTTGGAAAAAAATAAACGCAAATAGCGAAAACTTTGGTGCTAATGATTTAGCACTTGCTGCCTAATTAACTGGCAGCCGGTAACTTAAAATATTTCACTGGTTTTAAGTTATTGTCATCTTAAGTGAATAGACCGATTTGATTCTGGTGCAAAGAAAGTCAAAAACTTAATCAGATTGCCTTAACTAATTTTGTTTATTTTAAAATTAAGGTGAAATTTTAAAAATAAAATAGCACACGTAGAAGGGGTCTCCTTTCATTTTTTGGACCTGGGTTCAACTCCCAGCATCTCCACCATTTGGCTCAAATCCGAACCCGCTAAGAATGTTGAAATTTCTTCGGTTTCGGATTTTTTTATTTCTTGTGAATTATCACCACTGTAGTTATAAATGATAATAATTTTATCTTCATATAGTATAACTTTTTGAACGAAAGTATCAATAAATCTTTCGTTCTTTTTTTCATCTGAAAAATCATAGTTTTTATATTGTTCAAACATAAATTCAATATGGTCTCTTGTTAATCTATTATTTTTGATAACTTCTGCTTTTTTAATTTCAATTTCTATTTTTTCAAGTTGAGTTTCTAGTTCTAATAATTCTTTTTGAGTTGTTTTTGTTGCTAATCCCATTTTATAACAATTAATAAGGTTTTGAATTTCATTTTGAGTTTTTGTTTTATTTGAATTTAAAATTTTTAAAGTATCATCTTTTTCAAATTCTTTAATATATAATTCATAAATTGTGTCTATAATTTTTTGATAAAATCCACTTTTAAAAATATGTTTACAAGTTTCATCTAAAATTAAATTTTCTATCCACTCTTTTTTTACAGTATTTTTGTTGCAAGTATGAAATCTTTTTTTAGTGCTACATTTATAATATTGATAAACAATGTTTAGTTTGCTTGTGCCTGTTTCTCCTGTCATAATACCATCACAAAGCCCACAATACAATTTACCACTAAACAAATAATTAGTTTTTGCTTTACTTGCTCCTGATTTTCTTTTTCTAATTTTTAATTGTTCTTGAACCATTTCAAATTTCTCCTTTTCAATAATTGCCGGTAGATGATTTTCATATTCATTTATTTTTAAGCATATTCATTATATAGATTTATATATTATTAATAATATTTTATAATGTAAATAAATATTAAACTAATAGAAAAAATTACAATATAATTTATTTATTATAAATAATATTTTTATTCTATTAAAATTTTAATTTATCGGTTTTTATATTTGTTGAATTAATTTTAATAATATGATATTATTTTTTTATGAGAGAAATAGAAATAACAAATGAAATGAGAATTATTTTTGATACATTAAATAACGCAGGATTTGA
>JAFTMY010000027.1 GCA_017452165.1 Clostridia bacterium
ATGCTTATTGGAGGTGGATTTGGTTCGACTGCTGGTGGTATTAAACTTACAAGAATTTATCTTATGGTAAGAGTAGCTTTTTCAAATATAAAAAAGAGAATATTTACAAGAAACAAAGTGAATACCCAGTATTATGAAAGTTTTCAAGGAAAACAGGAGATCAATAATGACTTGGTGAGTGAAACATTTGCATTTATAGGAACATATTTAATAATATATGTTTTAGGTGTGTTAGGAATTATGTTTACAGCCAATTGTGGATTAATGGAAGCAATGTTTGAGTTTGCATCGTCTCTTAGCACGGTAGGTTTATCTATTGGTATTACAGGGCCAACTACAAATAGTGCAACACTTATTATCGAAATGATCGGTATGATTCTAGGTAGACTTGAGATATTTATAGTGTTTGTAGGTATTTTTACAGGATTTGGTTGGATTAAAGAATTATTTAGAAAAAAAGACATAGTTAATAAATAATTATTATTTATTTGCTCTATTTTACTTTTGTAATAATAATATATTTTAGTGCAAGAATTAGTTATATAATAATTTATTTATTTTTTCGATTCGTAAAAATTATAATTATATAAATTACGATATTTTCAGCAATTACACATATTTTTTAATAATTTAATAAAGAGGTGGTCCACCAAAATAGCCTAAATCTTACGATTTAGGTCTTTTTTTTGTCAAAAATATATATAAATCAGATAAAATTATATAAAAAATACACTATTTTTAGTGTTTTTTACTATAAATTTTAAAATTAGAAAGAAAGTGAGTAGAATCTGAGTAGAATTTTAGGTGCTACTTTTATTGATAATTTCAATATTTACGAGTTCTGCTTTTTCTCTAATGTGTGTATATACTGAGTTTGTTACATTACTACCAATAACATGACCAACCCATTTCTGAATTATATGCAGTGGAATATTTGATTCTTGACACTTTATTATAAATGTGTGTCATAGACTATGTATTATATAATTTTTATTTAATAAACATTGTCTTATTATTTTTTAAAACTATTTGAACACAATAATTTTTTTATATATATTATAAAAATATAATTTACTATCAAACTCATTAGAGTAACGATTATTATTTACTAATAATTTAATACATTTATTAGTTAATTATATTTTATTAAAAAGAAAAAGAGTTCTAACTTAACTGCGTTTTTAATAGTTAAATGAACTCTTTTAATTTTTTATTATACTAAATTGAAAATAACGCAACTGTTCTTGGTCCACAACAGCAAGACATTGTTTTATCAATAAAACCAACTTTTATATTTTCAGGTTTTATATCTGTATTTTCAATTATATATTGTCTTAAATCCTCTGCCTCTTTTCCCATATCACAAGTTGAAATATAACATCTAGTATGATTATTTTCTTTTACATGATTAACAAACTTTGCTTTTAATTTTTTGAGTGCAAGTTTCATTCCAATTCCCTTATCCCCTGTTTTAAGTTTTCCATCTTCTTTTGTAGGATAAACAATTGGAACAATTTTTAAAAGTTTTCCAATACCAGCCTCAAGTGCAGAAAGTCTACCACTTCTATAAATAAATGAAATATCAGGTGGAACAAAAGCAACAAAAGATTTTCTTACATCTTCATCAATTATACTTTTTATTTCTTCAGGTGATTTATCTTCTTTTACAAGTTCAATAATTTTATCAAGTAAAATTAATGTTCCATAACTACCACTTCTTGAGTCAATGCAAGTTACAATCTTTTTACCATATTTTTCATTTATATTATTTGCAGCAATTTCAGAATTACTAAAAGTTGAACTAAGGGCTGAAGAAAGTCCAATATAAATAATCTCATATCCTTCTTTTGCATACTTTTCAAAGCAAGTTTCAAAAGTATCAGGATTTACACAACCTGTTGAGCATTTTTTTACTGTTTCCAATTTCTTATAAAAATCAATAAGCGAAGTTTCTTCATCATCAAAAGCATAATGAAGTTCACCATCAAGCATATATGTTGTTTCTAAACAATCAATACCATATTCTTCGCACTCTTTTTTATTTAAACTTGTAGTGCTATCTGTTATAACTTTTATTCTTCTTTCCATAATATAACTCCTATACCATTTAAGTATATTACACCAGCAAAAAAAAATCTAGCATATTAAAAAATATCTATTCTATACATTAACATCAATAATCGCTTGATTATTTTTACCAGTCGCTTAATTGAAATCATCAATCGCTTGATTATTTTCATTATTCGCTCAATTTAAAAATATATTCGCTTAATAAGCGATTTACTTGTTTTTTATTTTACTTTTGGACTCATTTTATGATAAAATAAGAAAGCAAGGGGTATTTATATATGGAAAATAAAGAAATATCGGAAAATATTTCAATTGAACAGACTAAACAAGAAATTACAAAACAGGATAAAGAAAAAGAACAAAATAAATTAATTTTTGCCCAAAACATTTTATTTTTTAGAAATAAAATGAATATTTCACAAAAAGAACTTGCTGAAAAATTGCAATTATCTAATAAAAATATATCAAAATGGGAAAAAGCAGAAACAGTTCCTGATGTTTTTACTATAAAAAAATTAGCAAATCTTTTTAATGTTTCAATAGATACATTAGTAAGTCCTATGACAAAAGAAAATCAAAACGCAATAAAAACAAAAACTGCTATACCATTTAAAACAAAACTTTATTCTCTATTTTTAATAAATGCAATAATTATTCTTTTAACTTGTGTATTATTCTATACATTTAAATCTATAAGTTTTGAACCTTTTTCACTCTACCTATTATTTTTATATTCAACACCATTTATGACTTTATCCGTATTCATTTTTTTATGTGTAGTAACTAAAAAAGTTGACTGGATTAGTTTATCTCTTCTTGGTTGGCTTATAACACTATGCTTCTATATTTCATTTATAAATGTTGATAATATTGAATATATTTTTATAATAACAATAGCCTACCAAATCCTAGTTTTAGTTTTTACAAAATTAATAAATTCAAGAAAAATTATTTCTTTTAATAAAATTTTAATTGCCAAATTTAAAAAAAATGATAATACAAAAAGTAATGACACTTCTAACGAAATAGTAAATACAAATAAGTAAAATTTTACATAAAAACACCTTACATTTTAGTAAGGTGTTTCTATTTTATTCTTCTTCCTCATTTTCTTCATTATTTGAACCTAGAACCGAATTTCTCAAGTTTGCATATTCCTCTGCATTAATAATTTTAGAGGATTTTAACTGTCTTAGTTTTAAAAGTTTATACTCTATTTCATCAATGTCATAACCATCTTTATTTTCCATATTTTCTCCTTCAAAATCACTACTACTATTTATTATAGCAAGTTTACTTTCATTATTATTTCTTTTTAAACCTTTCAATTTTATAATAAGTAATACTATTGAAGTTACTGCCAAAATAGACACAAGTGCATCAATTAAATATAATGGCCAACACATTGAAGCAGTTGGAAAAGTTCGACTATTTAAAAGTATTCCAGCAATTCCAACAATAAACGATATAATATCAATTACTATTGCAAAAAATATTACTTTTGTTTTATTAGTAACCTTTTTCTCTATACTTTTTTCTAGTGATGAATCCTTTAAAAGTTTAAATTGCTTAAATAAAACAAGTTGTTTAAAAAGTGAAACTAAATCAAGAACTGCTAAAACAATGAGACCTATCGATAACATTATTACACCTATCATAGATGAAGAAAAATTTACAGTCCCTCCAAAAGAAACATTCATTGCACCTGCATCTGTGATATTTGAAATTCCATTTCTAACAAAACTGAGCCCCACCGATAAATAGACTCCATAAAAACCTCCACCAAAAAGCAATAAAAATAATGCTACTGATGAAAATATATAAAACATTGATACTTTATTTGATTTTTTCATAATACACCATTCCTAATATTATGTTGCGAAAAAAACGCAATTTTATACAAAAAAATATAAAATTTATCAATATTTTCTCATTATATTAAATGTTTTAAAGAATTTTTTTAATATATATTA
>JAFTMY010000028.1 GCA_017452165.1 Clostridia bacterium
AAAGAAATGGATATGTATTCCTTAACAGATTGGCAAAAGGAAGAAGTAAGGAAAGGTAATTATGCTCCGTGGAATTTTGAAGAAGATGGCGATTTAGAAGAAGACGACTATTATTATGAAGATGATAAATAAAAACAATGAAAAGTACATATAAAAGTGTACTTTTTATTTTTTGTAAAAAAAATATGCTATTTTCCAAAATATGACAAATTTCGCGCGAATAGTGTCGTATAATGAGGCTAACAATGCCAAATATAATAGAAAGAGTAAGTGATTAAAATAAAAAAATAGAAAAAATTTTTAAAATAGAAATGATTGAGCAGTAAATTTTCTATAAAGATAGTTTACTGCTTTTTTTTAAACAATGATATAAGTACAATTTTTAAGTAGTATTTATTTGTACAAAAGATATCCAAGATAGGCATTGAGTTGTAAGTGAGGATATGCCTATGATTGTGAGAAAATACTACCCAAAAGGAATAATAAAATTAAATGAATATGAAATTAAAGCCGGATGTAATCCCTTATTTGTTAGGGATACATTCGGCTTTTTTTGTTGCGTAAATAATACGAGAGTATATAGATGTAGAAGTCCACCTTTTATCAATTTTGAGTTGAAAAATTTGAAATTGATAGGAGGAAAGAAAGATGGCAGAACGCCCAAAAAGAAGAAAACATAAGGATAATCCTTATACATTAGAATTTATAGAAGAAAAAAATAGTTATAGAGTGAGTTTTAGAGATGTGAAAGGAAAGTATCGCAGAATAGAGGTTAATAAAGAAATATACCAAGCATTTGATAGGTTTGAATTAGATGACTTATCAGAATTAAACGAATTTGATAATCATATAGAACATTCAGAAATATATGAAAATAATCTTAATGAAAGAGCAATGGACAAGCCATTAGGAGTAGATGAAATTGTAGAAAATAGTATTAGAGATGAGGAAATACGAAAAGCGATATCAACACTATCTGATATACAAAAAAGAAGAATTATTAAATACTATTTTGAAGACAAAACAGAATATGAAATTGCAAAAGAAGAAAATGCAACACAACAGTCAGTTCATATTGGATTAGAACGTGCAAAGGAAAAATTGAAAGAAATTTTAAAAAATTTTAAATTTTAGTCTGTTATTTTGCGTTTTAGTTAGGAAACAGGTGAGAGGGTAAGTTATTCCCTTTCGCCTGTTTCTTCTTTTTTGGAAGAACAGGGGTGTTCTTTGAAAATTTGATATTCATTCATCAGATACGTTCCTATTGTAATCTGAAAGGTAAAGCACGTTAGCAAGTACGCTTGTCGGTTAATGCTTGGCTATAAAATTAGGTGGCACCTAATCTGCGATAACATACAATAGGGTTAAAGATACTCCTGTCCAGCCACAGACTCAAGCAATGGGGGCAGTCTTGTGAGAACCACAAGAGAGTGAAATTCTCGTGGAATTGATTCGCCGTCAATCGTTTGATGACTTCCCCGTGTTGTGGGGTTTCGAGGAGAAATAGCAACACATTAAACATATTTAGATAAAGTCAGAATCAGTATGCAAAAAAGGAAAATGGATACTCGTTTTTTCTCAATAGGGCAAGTGATTTTGACTTAATACATTGCACACTTATTCGGTGTGCTTTTTTTGATGAAAAGGAGGAAGTCAAAGTGGAAATATTAAGAGGTAATTTATATTATGCAGATTTAGAGCCTGTAATAGGGAGTGAACAAGGTGGAATAAGACCTGTTTTAGTAATACAGAACAATATAGCAAATACATATAGTCCTACTGTTATTATTGCACCTACAACTAGCAAAGTAGATAAAAAACCTAACTTGCCAACACACGTTGAGGTGAAAGCATTTCAAGGATTAAAATACGATTCAATTATTTTATTAGAACAAATAAGAGTAATTGATAAGCAAAGATTAAAATCATATTTAGGAAGATTAGCAATTAAGGATATGGAGTTAATTGATATAGGAATTATCCATACATTTGGATTAAAAGTTAAATTGGAGGATAGAAAGATATGAAAAAATATTTAGTTTATGTGACGAGAAGTAAAGTAAATGAGTTTGAAGTAGAGGCTAATAATAGCAATGAGGCAGAAGAAACAGTAAGAGAGTTATTAAATAAATCAACTATTTTAGACTGCAAAATAGTTAATTCAGTACCAACTGAAATAAAAATTAGTTCTAAGCGAATGAAAAAAGAAAGAAACAAATGCAAAGTTATTAAGTTTCATTTTTGATGGTGATATAAGATGATGAATAATAATTTAGCAGTAATAGTAAAAACTGCAAGAGAAAGAATGAAAATATCACAGAGAGAATTATCAAGAAGATCCGGAGTAGATAATAATACTATTTCAAAAATAGAAAAAGGTATTAGAAAAAAGCCGGGTTTTATATCACTTATTAAATTAAGTGATGTTTTAGATATAGATATTAGTAAATTGCTAAAAGCAAGTGGATATTCAAAAAATGAAATACAAGTCTTTTTTATGGGAGGTGCTTATGTCTTTTTTCAAAAAGAAAAATAAAACTTACTATGTCACATTGATTACAAAAGATAAGGAAGAATCTATGTATGTCACAGGTAAGAGTAAAAAAGAAGTTAAGGAAATGGTTAGTAGCGTTGTTATAAATTGCAGTTTATTTCCTTTTAGGTCAAAAGAAGATTTTAAAATAAAAGTCAAGTCTGCGAAATTTAAAAAATAAGCAAAATCGCACAATGGCAATAAATGATTAGAACTTGTATCCTTATAGCGTGAGGTGCAAGTTCTGTTTTTATGAAAAGGAGGAAAGTGGAATTATGCACGAACAAGTTGTAAAAAAGGTTTATGACGTTTGTGATATACAAAAAATATTAGGATTAGGAAGAACAAAGGCTTATGAGTTTTTAGAAGAAGTGTATTACAACAAGAAACCTTTTGCAGTTATAAAAATTGGTAAACTCTACAAAGTTCCAAAAGAGCCTTTTGATTTATGGGTAAATGGAGGAATGCAGAATGATTAGAATGTAGAACTACCAAGTGGAAAGGAATGAGAAA
>JAFTMY010000029.1 GCA_017452165.1 Clostridia bacterium
TCACTTGATTCAAATTACATTTACTATGAAACAACATTTATTCCAGATGATCCAAATACTCCTGATGTAGATGAATCATTACTTGATAAATCAGATGTAGCATTTGCTGAATATGCTGAAACATATTATTGGGAATTCGACCCATATTATGGTGTTAACGATAATACAACAAGAGTTCCTTCTTGGTATGATCATATTGGTTGGTATGTTCAAATCGATCAAAAGAAACACTATGTAATTAACGATGAATATTACACAGGTTATGACACTGCTAAGAGTGACTATATGTCAGTTTCTCAAGCAAGTGGATACTTTAACAAAAATGACATTCCAGGTTATGGTAATTATCACGAATTTGTATATGAATATACAAATATGAAAGGTGAAATTGCTACTGGTAAATCACAATTCTATTACTATACAAACCAAGATACAGGAAAAGTGATATTCACATTTACACACGCATTTACTGATATTTATGTATATGCTGTATATAAGATGGTTGAATATGATATGGAAGTTACTATTGATGGAGATTATGGTTCAACATATTGGACATCAAATGGAACACTTCAAACTAATAGTCCTGTAAGTGGAATTGAGAGTGTAACACTCAATGATGATATTGATTTATCTGACTCATATAATACTAACTCAATTACTTATGCTGATAGAGTAAACTATAAAGGTACATATCGTGAACCAAATAGTAAATTCCCACTCTACATTGGTGCAACTGGTAGTGATTTAGTATCATATACTCCAACACTCTTTACATATTCTAATAACTATGGTCATGGTGCAAACGGAACTGATAATTCAGTTGAAACCGAAAATAACCAAAATGATGATGATAGTTTATTTAGAAATAATGATCTTGAGTGTGGTAGAAGAGCATATGATGAATTTAAATATCATACAAACGTTAACTTCACTGTAACAACAGTTCAAAATAACAACTTGATATTATTTGTATATCTCCGTGAAGGTTATAGACTTAGCCCTGACGATGTTGTATATGATGTTTTAGGTGAACTTAGCGCTGATAAAAATGTTTACTCATTTGAAGAATTCTTTAACACTGAAACTATAGAGTATCGTTATTAAATTAATATTTTAAATGTTTATGCTGATGCTAAAATTAGTCTTGATGTTAAGAGAATTAATTATACTGGTGTTGAATATGAATCAACTGGTAATATTAATAATTCAACTGAAGTAAATAATGGTGATTCTGCTCACCTTTATACAGAAAAGGGAACAGTTGTTGAAAATGTATTTGATAAACAAACAACTGTAAACTCTGCTGGAACAGTATACTATGGTAACACACAATACCTTGTATTCTATCCAAAAATGCACACTATTACATATACTGATATTAATGGTAACTCTAAACAATTACGTTATATTAACTCATTTATGGATAAACTCAAATTCGTTGATAAGACTGGTAGAGAAACTATCTTTAATTTAGGATACGGACTTGATGATGATGGTTATGTATTTGACTTTACAAGTTCAACTGTTAAAGATTCAAATGGTAACACTATTGAAAATGATACTAATAAGGCTAATTCTTCAGTAACAATTAATATTGATAAAAATAGTGGAACATCAATTACATATAGCGTTGAAATGTCTTACACATTAGTTGTAAATGGCATTGAATACGTATTATACCTTGCACATACAAAGATTGGTAGCCTTGATTATTATGTTTATATCTTGCATATTGATTCAAGAATTGAAAATGATAAATTAAAGGTATCTGCTAACTTTACAAGCATTGGTATTGAAAATGAAGATGACATTGAAGAAAGCCACAACATTAAATTTAGTTCAAGTGTTGAAGGTGCTGAAGATGACTACTATAGTTCAATTGAAACAGTAGGCTCTGCAATTTCTAACACAAATACTATTACAACAACAAATGATTCAATGGATATTTCTAATGTAATTCCATCTGCATCAAACTCATATGTTGTTCGTCCATATAGTGGTTATATCATTAAAACTATTCAAATTGATTATGGAACAGGTTCTCTTCTTATTTCAAGAAAGAGCATAGCATCAAAATCTACTGCTCAAGGAACATTTATCTATAACTATGGATTTGAAAGTGAAATGACAGGTAATAATTATATGTTTAACGAATCAAACTTCATTTCTTGGAGATTTGATGAAGTTAAAGGTTATGTATACCTTACAATCTTTGGTATCTATAACACTGAAGTTGTAATTACTGCTGTAACTGAATCATTAGTAGAATTTAGATTTGAAGCAGATTCAGTTTATGAACTCTCTAATGTTCATAACATTGAAGATGTAACAATTGATAATATTGGATTTAAATTATATGTTGGTCAAAAACCACTTGATTACTTGAAAAATACTCAAACTGGAACTAACCTTTCAGTTGAAAGTTCAGTAAATAGTGCAACAAACTTTGTAACTGGTGAATATACATACAATGGTAGAGTATACTACTATATCTCATTTGTATATATCGGTATGGCTAAGTTATTTGACGAAGGTGTAACACTTAAAACTGTTGAAACAAACTATACATATCGTATGACAGGATTTAAAGTAATTAATGTAAATAGTGCATTAAGTGCTAATGATTGTTATACAGTTAATAGTAATGACTCAACTGTTGATAGCGTTATTGATGCTAACAAACAATATAAAGTTATTCATATTACTGATGTGAAGAAACTTTATACAAAATCTACAAATGATATTTCTAAATTCAACGGAAATACATTTGCAAGAGTATTAGTTGAACAAGACATTACTGCTTCAATTAATTCAAGCACAGAAATTAACATTTATTCTTATTTCTATAAGATGAATGCTGATGGAACAATCGCTCAAGAATTACTTGACCCAGTTGCTAATGGAACTTGGTTCAATGGTCAAACATTATCTCAAATTAAATTAAGTTACTTTGCAACAAATAGAGCAAATGCTTATACAAATGCTACTTATAGAGCAGATGAAGGCATTATTACTCGTGAGTTCTATGGTAATAAGTATAATATCTTCTATACAGAAATCGAAGGTTATGACTTAACAATGATTTCTTATCTTGGTAGAAAATACTACTTATCATATACACTTAGTGGTAGTGATTATGTTGTAAATGTTAAAGATGCTAGTGGAAACAATGTAACATTACATGATTCTATTAATATCTACTTCACAAAAGATGCTGGAAGTTGCTACGGAACTTATGAATTTGAAATTTATGCTGA
>JAFTMY010000030.1 GCA_017452165.1 Clostridia bacterium
AAAAAAATAAATCACAAAAAATAATATAAATTTTTAATATTTTATTATTATTTTTGACATATATTTTTATAATATGGTATAATAAATATATGAATTCAAAATAAAATTTAAGGAGTTATTTATGGACGAGAAACTTAAAAAAGTTATAGAAGAAGTTAAGGAAAAAACAAAAAAAGAGTGCTATGTTTTTAAAAGAACTTTTGATGAACCACTTATTACTGATTCAAAAGTTGGTGGAAACCCTTACCTTCCAGAAGGTGAAGAATTACCAAAAAGTTCAAAAGGTGAATATATGCCACTTTTTATTCAAATCAATCTTGATAATGTAAATATTGAAAATTTTCCTAATAAAGGTCTTTTACAATTATTTGCAGATAAAGATGTTGACTGGCCAACTGATTTTAAATTTAGATATTACGAAGATTACTCTAAACCTTCTCAAACAGAGTTTCCTGAAATTGACCGTAAATACTTTTTTGTTCAAGAAGAAATTAAAATTGAATTAGAAAAACAAGAAACATTTATCTCTATTAATGATTATAGATTTAGTGATTTATTCTGCGAAGCAGCAAACAAACATTTTGACATTGATATTAGTTACTGGATGGACATTGAAGATGAAGACGATTTAGATGTTGACCTTGATGATATTTTTGAAGCATTCCCTCACGATAATGGAAATATTGGTGGTTACCCAGACTTTACACAAACAGACCCAAGAGATGGTGACCTTGATGAAGAATATACAGAGTGTTTATTTAAATTAGACTCTTGCCTTGATTCAAGAATACAAATTGGTGATTCTGGAATTGCTTGGGCTCTTATGACAAAAGAAGATTTAGTAAACAAAAATTTCGATAATGCAAGATTTGATTGGGATTGCTGTTAGAATTCAATTTATAATTATCTATTATTTTAATTACAAACAAAAAATACACATTGAAGTTTCAATGTGTATTTTTATATGATTAATTTTTTATGAGTTTGTTTTCACAAATAATCATAATTATTATGCAAGCAATCCCTAATGAGAAACATCCATAAAATCCAATATTTAAATAATACGTTGCATAAAATAGTGGTCTACAAGAAAAAATATCAATATCCCTTTTAGTTGTTTGTGAAATTGTGCACCCTTCTTCGTTTATTCTTTCACAAAATAGTTTAAACATAGGAACAAATGTAAGAGGAAAACTAACCGAGCAAATACAACTCATTACATATAGAGCAATATTATTCCTTATAAACATAATTCCTATTAAACTTATCATAAACATACTTGCACAAATATAACAAGAAATTTTTTGTTTCTTTAACTTAACTAGATACTTTGAAAAATAGTTTACTGCAATTTTTAAAAGTTCAATCACTGCAATTAAGATAGTAACTGCTTGAAATGATAAATTATTAACATATAAAAATAATGGAACAACATTATCCATTGTCGCTTGAAAACAACCAAATGTTATATGGAAAATTGTAAACCATTTGTTTTGACTAAATGCTTTTGGTTCTTCTATTTTTATTTTGTTATACTCATCTTTAAGTATTTTATATGAAGATAAAATTGGAATTATACATAAAATATAAAAAATTGAAGATACAATACTTAAAATTAAAAATGAGTTTTTTATTTCACTTGATATTAAAAGTCCTGAAATTAATGTAAAAATCAATTTTCCAACATTTGTTGCAACTTGAAATTTTGCTACATTTACTTTTTTATCTTGAAGCGCAAAGATTAAGTTTAGTGGAACAGAATAAAGAGTTTGTGTTATTGCCATCAAAATAGAACTTATCAAAACTATCGTGAAATTAATTTCACAAAAAGAAAAGAGTGCTTCCGTAATTATAATTGGAATAAAGTGAAGAATAATCGCAAGAACACCATATTTTTGTATAAACTTTTTAAAAATAAATAAAAAGGCAAATACAAAAAATGAGTATAATGTCAAATATCCAAGTGAAAGTTCTACACTTCCCGTAGTCTTTAAAATGTAAAGTGGTATAAATAATTTAATAATACTATCTGCAATCGCCTTTAAAAGTTTATGCGTGAAAATTGCATTAGATTTTTTATCAACATCAATAGTCATTTGTATTCCTCTAAAATAAAACCTTTACTATAATAATATAAATCTTTTTTATTTAAAAATAAAGTGTTTTTATAATAAATAATATAGTAAATTAATTTTGTTATTGAAAATAAAATCTATTTATGTTATAATTCTATTATAACAAAAACTAATTAGTTTTAATTTAATTTTGGAGTAGTTTATGATTGATACAATCTCTGGAAATTATGAAGTTACAGATAGAGAACTTGCTATTGTTGAAGAAATTTTAAGAGCACATCATATAAAATATAAAGGTGTTGAAAAACATAAAAATGCAAATGATGGTGATGTTCTTCTTACCCTATTAGATGATACAAAAGTTTTAATCGAAGTAAAAGAAGAAGATTATTTGTCACGTTTTTCTAAATATGGAGATATCGGAATAGACCTTGTTTCTTCTTTCAAATTTAAAAATGGTGTCAATCCTGCTGACTGGAAAGGAACTAAAGAAGGTGTTTTAGTATGGGACTTCTTTAAACAAATTGACCAAAATGGTCCTTCTTTTAAAGGTGGGAAAATTACTTATTCAAAGTCAGATTTATGGTTGTTTTTCTCTGCTAAACCTGATGGAAAAGTTGTTTATTATTCATTTTTTCCTGGTGAATTTATTAAATCTGAAGACTTTAAAAAATATTTAATTTTTAATAATAAGTTCGCTGTAAATAACAAACCTGCTGACCAAATGTCTCACAGCGATTCAACTAATTCAGCAGTATTTTATATTAATCATAAAGACCCTTATCTTGTTGCTAACACCTTTGATATCAAAAATTTAAAAAGAAAAGCACCTGATGGTTTTTCTGGCGATGGACTATCTGGTGGCGGAATGGAATTTTAGTAAAAAAATGAGAACTTATCTCATTTTTTTATTTAATTTATAAAAATTACCTATATCTTTATTTTTTAAAGGTTTTTTATTGAATTTTTAGCAAAATTTGCGTTTTTTAAAATATAAATTAAAAAGGACTTTTATCATTATGACTATTTCAAACTATGACACTGATAAATTTGAAAATTTTTCATCTAAAAAAGAAAAAGAAAAAACAGAATCTTTTCACAAAAAAAGAACGGCCTTTATGATTATAAATAATAAATTATACTTTTTAACTAATAGCACAAAATCTCACTACGAGTGGGCTAAAGAATTTAATCTAACCACAGAAGATTTTAATAATATTACAAGAGGTTACTGTCTAAATAATGATATTATTTTTTATAAAGGAAACTTTGAGTTTGATGAGCAAATTATAAATGATGCAAAAATATTTGCAAGTAAGATTAAAAAATTTTGCAATATTGACTCTGCAAAAATATTTGCTGGACTCGATATAGGAAACGGCGATATTTGGCCGCCTAAGGAATTTTTATTTGAATTAAAATAAATTATTATTTGTATTAATTTTACTTGTTTTTTTATTATATTATGGTATTATTATTTTATGGAAAATTTAACTAACGAAAAAAATAAAACAAAAATGAAAAAAACTAATACGGAAAATATTGAAAACAAAGACTTGCTTAACGAATTTATGACAAGTGACTATGATGCTGAAAATTATAAACTCTATGTTGGAGACTCAAATGAGATTATTGATAGTTTTATTGAAAAGGGTTTAAAGGTTAATCACATCATCACTGACCCACCTTATAGTATCTCAAAAAAGAACAATTTTGGAACACTAAAAAAACCACGCCGTGGAATAAATTTTGGAGACTGGGATAAAAATTTTGACCTTTTTACATGGATTCCAAAATATGAGCAAATATTAGACAAAAATGGTTCTATGATTGTATTTTGCTCTTATAGATATATTAGTTTTATCATTAAGACAATGGAAGAATGTGGTTTAGAAGTAAAAGATATTATTGTTTGGAAAAAATCAAACCCTATGCCTAGAAATATTGACAGAAGATATGTTCAAGATATGGAGTTTGCTATTTGGGCAATAAAGAAAGGTGCTAAGTGGACATTTAATAAACTTGAAGGTCATAAATATATGAGAAGTATGTATGAAACATCTCTTGTATCAGGAACAGAAAAAACGGGGCACCCTACTCAAAAAAGTTTAAAACTTATGAAAGATTTAATCTCTGTTCACACAAAAGAAAACGACCTTATACTTGACCCATTTATGGGTAGTGGAACAACAGGACTTGCTGCACTCCTTTTAAAAAGAAAATTTATTGGGCTAGAAATAAGCAAAGAATATCTTGATTTAACAGTTGATAGATTTAAAACTTTTAATTACTAAAAATTATAAAAACTGCAAAAATTTATAATAAATACAAAAAAATCGTGTATTTTTTTCAAAATTACACGATTTTTTTATTTATTATAATTATTTTTATTTTACACTAAAATCTGTAAAATCATCATCTTTTATTTCTGAATTGTTATCTTTATCCTCTTTGTCTGATTCTTCATTTGTTTCTTTTATTGTTTTTACTTCATAAAAATCTCTCTTTAAAACAAATATTCTAACTAAGTTTGATGCACCATAAACAACAAGAGAAATTCCTATTAAAATACTTAAAATAGTAAGTGTCTTTTTACATAAAATGATAATTATTGCACCGACAATGATTGACGCAAAACCTATAATACAATCAACATACCATTGATTAGCGCTTACATTTTTAAGATCTATACTAAATGAAACTTGATTAAAACCTTGAACAACTAAATATGCTCCAATAAAAATTATTAAAACATTTTCAATAAATGTTAATAAAACACCCGCTATAACATAAATTAAACCCTCATAAAAGAGTTTTGGTTCTCTTGATGATGCTGGTGCAAGCGAAAAACCTAAAATACAATAAACACCATAAACAATCAAGCATACAAACACTATTGTTTCAACAACTGATATTGCCTTATTTGGAAGACAAGCAAACAAAAGTCCTAAAACAATTAAGACCGAGTTCCAAATAATAACTCTTATTTTTTTATCACTTAAAAATTCTAACATAATATACCTCAATTTTTAGCATTAATTTTTAGTAAAATTTTGTAATATCAATTATTATAAAG
>JAFTMY010000031.1 GCA_017452165.1 Clostridia bacterium
ATTTTCCATATTTTTATTATAGACCTATATTTTAAATTTTACAAGCGTTTTATTCAAATTTATTCAAATTTATTCAAATATATACAATTTTTTCTAAAAAATATGTTAATTTTATAAAATAATTAGTAATAATACTATATTTTTAACTAATTATCAATCATCCAATCAGCATAAATTCCATAACCTTTTGTCGGATCAGAAACAAAAACATGAGTAACTGCACCGACAAATTTTCCATTTTGAATAATAGGACTACCACTCATACCTTGAACAATTCCACCTGTAGTTTTTAAAAGATTTTCATCTTTTACTCTAATAAACATACTCTTATTAGATTTCGATGATTGAAAATATGTTTTTACAATTTCTATTTCATAATCTTTTGGAACTAAGCCATCAATGGTGCATCTAATATAGGCCTTTCCACTAGTAACTTCACTTTGACTTGCAACTTCGTATAGTTCAAGATTATAATTATCAATAAAATCCTTATCAAAAGTTCCATAGACACCAAATTCATTATTTAAGTCTAGATTCCCCAAAATACTTGTATTTCTTAAAAACAACCCTTTTAATTCTCCAGCACTTCCCTTTATTCCTTTTTTATATCCAACAATGTTGCATTTAAAAATATTTCCACCTTTTGCAGGTAAAAGACTTCCTGTATCAATATCGCAAACAGGATGTCCTAAAGCACCAAATCTAAAATTATCTTTTCTAATATAAGTAAGTGTTCCAACACCTGCTGCATTATCACGAACCCAAAGTCCAAGTTTATAGAAATTTTGAACATTATCAAAAACTGGAGTAATCGTTGTTAAAAACACTTTATCATCTCTTATATATTCTACACTTACACTTTTGCCCTTATATTTATCACTATTTATAATATTTAAAATATCTGTTACATTTGTTATTTCAAAATCTTCAATTTTTGTAATTATATCGCCTTCTTTTAAATCAGTTTTTATTTCATTAGATAATGCAACAACTACAACTCCCTTACAATTTATTGTAAAACCAAGTGGATAGCCACCTAAATATACATAAACTTTTTCTTTTTGTTCAACATTTTTATTATTTGAATCTTTCTTAAATAACTTATTAATAATTTCTTTTATACTTGGAAAATTATTATTTTGAATATAACTATTTGTAGTCATAGCCGAACAACTAATAATAGGTTCTTTTTCTAATGATATCGGATTTATCACAGAAAGACTAAATGATATTACACAAAGAAAAATAACTATAATCTTAGTTATAATATTTTTAAACTTATTTTTTCCATAAAAAAAACTACTCATATAAAGTAGTTTTTGAATTTTAATTTTTTTTATTCCTAACAGACAAAATTAATCAATATTTTCACCTTTTTCAAGCATAAGTTTTGCATGACTAAGTGAAAAATCTGAAATTTCGCCACCGATTATTCTTGCAATTTCAATTACTCTATCTTCATTATTTAAAAGATTTAAATGTGTTTTTGTTTTATTATTTTCAGTAGATTTTGTAATACAAAAATGTGTAGAACCACAACTTGCAACTTGAGCCAAGTGAGTAACGCAAATTACTTGATGTTTTTTACCAATCTTAGCAAGTTTAACTGCTAAAACATTTGCTGTATTTCCACTAATTCCTGTATCAATTTCATCAAAAATCATTGTATCAACACTATCAATATCCGCAGTAATATTTTTTACAGCAAGCATAAATCTACTCATTTCACCACCACTAGCAATCTTACTGAGTGGTTTTAAAGGTTGACCAGCATTTGCTGTAAACATAAACTCTATTTTGTCAAAGCCTGTTTCATCGCAAGAATCTTCATCTTTAAAAATGAAATCAATACTAAACCCTGCACCCTTCATTGAAAGTTCAGCAAGTTCATTTTTTACTTTCTTTTCAAAATTTTGAGCAGTTATCTTTCTGATTTTAGATAATTCCTCTGCCTTTTTTATCAAAGTGGCAGTTAATTCTTGTTTTTCTTTTTCGAGTTTTTCAACAATTTCAGCAGAGTTAATTAATTTATTATATTCACCTTTAATCTCTACCAAATATTCATTAATTTCATCAATTGTGCTTCCATATTTCTTTTTTAAAGAAGAAAGAAGGTCAAGTCTTTTTTCGTTTTGTTGAGCATCAAACTCATCAAAACTAAGCCCACCAATAATATCTTGTATGCTATCTGCTATATCTTCAAGTTCATATCTTGCTGACGAAATACGATTTGATAATTCTTCATTTTCAGGCAAATACTTTAAAACTTCTGAAAACTCATAATCACATTTTTTAATAAGTGAGATAATACCATTATCTCCATCTCCCTCAAAACAAGATGAGACTCTTCCAAGATTCATAATGATTTTTTCTTGATTTAAAACCTTTACTCTAAACTCTTTAAGTTCCTCTTCTTCTCCTGAAACAAAATGTGCTTCCTCAATTTCATTTATTTGATAACTATATAAATCTAAAAGTTTTTCTTTGTCTCTTGAGTTAAAATTAAACTCTGAAAGTTGTTTTTTCACATCTTTTAACTTATGAAATGTAATCAAATAATCATCTTTAGCCTTTCTTAATTTTTCACCACCAAAATCATCAAGTGTTCTAAGTTGACTACTATTTTTTAATATATCTTGATGTTGAAATTGTCCGTGCAAATCCATAAGTGGAGTTGTCAATGATTTAAGCATTGAAAGTGTGAAACTCTTGCCGTTTACTCTACACTCATTTTTTCCATCAATAGATAATTTTCTAAAAATGATGATAGTATTTTCTCTTTCTAGACCATACTCTTCCATTTTATCCAAAACTAAAGGGAGATTTGTTGTAAAAACTGCTTCAACACTTGCAAAACTTTCACCATAAGAAATAAGACTCTTATCTGCTTTTTCACCAAGTAAAAGTGAAAGAGAATCAATAATAAGTGATTTTCCCGCACCAGTTTCACCAGTTAAAACATTAAATCCTTCACCAAGTTCAATAGTTAAATTATCAATTAATGCAATATTTTTAATTGTTAAACTTTGAAGCATAAATTAATCCTCCACATCAAGTGGTCTTTCAACCAAAGTTCCAAGTTCATTTTTAATAACTGCAATTTTTCCATCAGTTTCTTTTAATATATCAAGACAAATTTTAGTATATTCCACACTTTTTGCATAAAGTTTAATAGATTCATCAAGAGTAATTTCAGGATTTTCTAACTTATCTTTTATATTATTTAATTTTTCAAAAGCCTCTTCGTATTTCATAACTTATTCCTTTACCTTTAAGTCTTTTATTGTTGCTAATAATTATCCATAATTAATGGTAATCTTTAAATCATCACCAACATTTATATTTTTTATAGAAATAACTCTTTCGTTATTTTTTTCCAAAACACTATATCCATTTTTCAAAATTTCAAGTGGATTTAATTTAGAAATAATGCTAATAACATTTTCTAAACTAGCCTGTCTTAAAACTTTAATTTGATTAATTTTACTGCTTATATCTTTTACAATTAAATCAAGTTTTGCTTTAGATGAATTAACTTTTATAGTTAATTTATCAATGAGTGTATTTGAAATTTGTTTCAAATTTTGCTTACTATTTTCAATTTTTTTAGATAAATAATAGTAATTTAATTCTAAAATTCTGTTAATATTTTTAAGTTGTTCTTCGTAGTCAAATACTGCTACTTCAGCCGCAACCGACGGAGTTGGAACTCTTAAATCTGACGCAAAGTCACAAAGTGTAAAATCTGTTTCATGTCCAACAGCCGAGATAATCGGTTTTTTAGATTCAAAAATTGCCTTAACAATTTTTTCGGTGTTAAACGGAGCAAGGTCTTCAAGTGAACCACCACCACGAGCAATAATAATAACATCAATATCATCTCGTAAGTTAAAATATGATATACCCTGCGAAATTTCATTTTCGGCATTAACACCTTGAACTTTAGATGGATAAACAATTAAATTTGTAAATGGATTTTTAGATTTTGTAACATTAATTATATCTCTAATTACTGCGCCAGTTTCACTAGTTACAATTCCCACATTTTTTGAAAATTTAGGTATTTGCTTTTTAATCTCTTCCCTAAAATAACCATCTTTTTCAAGTTTTTCCTTAAGCATAATAAACTTTTGATATAAGTCACCTTGACCATAGGCATTAACTTGCCTAACTAAAAAATTTACCTTACCAGACTTAACATAAAAATTAATTTTACCATAAACAGTAACTAAATCGCCGTTTTTAACATTTAAATCATAAGCACCAAACTTAACGCAAGAAATCATTGATTGTTCATCTTTTAAATCAAAAAAAGCATTACCGCCAGAAATTTTAAAATTAGTAATTTCTCCGATAATTGCTATGTTTGATAAAAATTCTTCTGCATCAAAGATTTTTTTTATAAAAGAATTAAATTGTAATACCGTTAAAGTAAGTATTTTCATATTTACCTCGAAAATTTAGCCAAAACACCATTAATATAATTTGAACTTTTTTCAGTTGAATACTTTTCAGCAAGAGTCAATGCTTCATCTACTGAAACTTTATATGGGATTTTTTCCATATAGATAATTTCATACAATGCTAAAAGTAATAAAGCCAAGTCAACTTTAAAAATTCTATCAAGAGCAAAATTTTGGGTGTTAGTTTTTATGTGTTCTATAAGTTCATCATAATGACTTATTACTCCAAAATAAACTTCATTTATATAAGAAACATTATCAGGTAAAACCCCCTCAATGTGTTCTTCTAACATATCACGATTTTCCTCATTATTAAATGTATATTCAAACACAAGTTTAAAAGCAATTTCTCTAGCATTTCTTCTTTGCTTTATTTTATCTTCTCTACTTACAACATTTTTATTATTGTCCATTATTTCCTCTTCACTAAAATATTTTCTATTTTAGTTTTGTATTTTTATAAAAAATTTAAGTTAGTGATAAAAATTAACTAACAAAATCACTGTCAGTTTCGTTAAATGTAACGCCAACAACATTTACATTAATTTGGCCAACTTTAAACTCAGTCATAGACTCAACACTTTGTTTAATGTTTTCTTGAACTCTAAAAGCAACATCTTTAACAGAGTAACCAAATTTAACATTAACAAAAACATTAATGTTTACCTTGCCATTTTTATCAAAATCAATAGCGATGCCCTTATTTATATTTTTATTAAATACGCTTTTAATAGCGGAAACATAATTTCTACAAATTGAAGCAATACCATTAATCTCTTGAGTAGCAAGAGAAACAATACTAAAAATTACTTTCTTTTTATATGTAACATTATCTTTTTCTGTTTGCTCTTCTGCAACAATAACCTTAACTTTTTTTGCCATAATAATCTCCAATTATAAAACTAACAAAATTATAACACATATTTTTATATAAATCAATTTATAATTTAAAAATAAAAAGCAAAAAAGTGAAGAAATTTCTTCACTTTTTTGCTTTTTATTTTTAA
>JAFTMY010000032.1 GCA_017452165.1 Clostridia bacterium
ATGTTGTTAGTAGTTTTTTTGTTTTTAAAGAAATGATAATTTTGTAAGAAAGAGAAGATGGAAAGGTTTGTTGATTTATTGTTTATAAAAATGATAAAATATAAGTAGTAATAAATAAAAATTGATTAATGGTATATTAAGAAAATAGAATAAAAATGATATTAAAAATTAATAATTTTTATTTAAAATTTTATAAAAATAATGACACATTACAAATAATAAATGATGAAATAAGGAAATTAGAATAAAATAGTCTAATCAAAATTTATAATTTATCAGTTGTAATTTATAATTAAATGGTGTGATATGAAAAAGATTTTAAAATTTATTTTTAGCAGGTTATCGCTAATATTTGTTTCTATTATTTTTCAAATAGCGTGGTATATTTTTATACCTATTTTTCTAGGTTCAAAATTTCCTGCTGTTCCAATCAACCTTATAATGTCACTTTTAGCAATTTTAATAGTGATTGTTATTATTAATTCAGATATGAAGGTTGAAGGGCAGTTGCCTATAATAATTCTTTGTATTATTTCACCAATTATAGGAGTTGTTATAAGTATAATTTTTGTTTCTCCACATATTCCTAAAAAGATAAAAAAATTTTATGAAGAATCAAAACTTCAAATAAAAGAAAATATGGTTTTATCTGAAAAAGAAAAAGAGAATCTTAATAAAAGTCTTGGAGATAATCAAGGACATTTTAATTACATTTATAACACAACGGGGTTAAAATCTTATCAAAATACAACAGTTGATTTTTTTAGTGAAGGTGAAAAGTTCTTTAAAGAGTTAAAAAATGAACTAAAAAAGGCTGAAAGATATATTTTTATGGAATATTTCATAATAGAACAAGGTGAGATGTGGGACGGTATTTTTGAGATTTTATGTGATAAGGTCAAAAATGGGGTAGAGGTAAGGCTTATGTATGATGACCTTGGAACTATTACAAAACTACCGTCAAATTTCGCTAAAAGACTAAAAAAGGTCGGTATTAATGCTATTAAATTTAACGAATATTCTGAAACAACATCTGCAATTTATAATAATAGAGACCATAGAAAAATAACTGTTATTGATGGAAAAGTTGGTTTTATGGGTGGAGTTAATATTGCTGATGAGTATATTAATAAAATAAAACCATTTGGATATTTTAAAGATACTGCAGTAAAAATTACGGGAGATGCAGTGAAATCCTTAGTTTGTATGTTTATGCAACTTTTTGATATTCAAACTAAAACTATTGAAAAGTTTAGTGAATATATTAATTATGATTTTTCTTTAGATAATAAAAGATTTGATTCTGACAGCAAAAGAGATTTTCAAATAAATGAAAATAATGAAGAGTGTAGAGATAAATTATCCCAGAAATTAAAAGAGACATTTTTAGAATTTGATTTAAAAAATAAGAATTTTGAAACAAAACAAGAAAATGAAACAAAAAACGAAAATATAAACGCTGTTGTTTGCCCATTTGGTGACGGTCCTAAGTATTTTGATGGGGAACAAGTTGGTGAAAATGTTTTGATAAATTTAATTAGTCAGGCGAAAAATTATGTTTATATCACAACACCTTATTTAATTATTGATAGTAATTTAAAAAATGCTTTAATTAATGCTTGTAAAAAAGGTGTAAAAGTTAAAATTGTCACGCCACACATTCCAGATAAAAAGATAGTTTTTAGCATAACAAGGTCAAATTATAAAAATTTAATTGATGGAGGTGTTGAAATTTTAGAGTATAGTGAAGGATTTATTCATGCTAAACAAGTGTTAGTTGATGATAAACTAGGAATTGTTGGAACTATAAATCTTGATTATAGAAGTTTAATTCATCATTATGAGTGTGGAGTTTTAATGTATAATTGCTTATGTTTAAAAGATATAAAAAAAGACTTTGAAAATATTTTTGAAACAGCAATTAATATGAGTGATTATAAACAAAATTATTTTGCAAAATTATTTTGTGCTGTAATTAAATTATTTACGCCACTTCTTTAATTTTTAGTTGTTTTAAGTTAAAATTAATATATAAATACTATTATAGGGGGTGGGGATTTGTTATTGTAAATTATAAAAAGTTAACCGATGTTTTTATAGATTAAGTCAAAATTTGTAAATGATGTTAAAAAAGTTTATTAAAATTAAAATAAGAAAATTGATTTAATTATTTGAGATTATGATTGGGTTAATTAAAAAAAATAATTTTTTTCTTAATTAAAAGTTTAAATACTTAGGTGGTAAAAAAATTTTATATTACCTATAAAAGTTTTAATTATTAACAAGTATTAAAGTTTTTATAAATTTTGAAAAATATTTTTATTGTTGAAAATTTAATCAATTTTTTGTATTTATAATTACAAAAAACAAAAAATATTTAATAATAAAAATTTAATTATTATTTGTTTAATTAAAAAAATATAAATTAAAATGAGTTAATTGAAATATCAAACTTAAAATATAGCAATATAAAAATTAAATATTTTCTTACTTTTATTTTTTATCCCTTAATTGGTTGTGTTTTTTATTTTTTTAATTATAATAATATTATCTACTTAAATGTAGTTGTTTCAAAGTATTTTATATTTTGAAGGCGAGGTTGAAATACCTTTGATAAGTTGAACTCAGGTAACTGAGTTCTTTTTTTATTAATTGTTAATCTAAGTAATTTGTTATAAAAAATTAAGTGTAATTTATAAATAATAGTTATTTTTATTTTTTATATAAAAACTACAACAAAATAATATTTTATTAAATTAGAAATAAAAATAATAAAATTACATTATAAAAAAATAATATAAATAATAATAGGTGATAAAAACATATTATTAAAAAATAAAATAAAATTAATATAGAAAAAATAAATTATACAAGAGAGATGTGAAATTTAATATATAGCATTTATAAATAATATGTGCATTGTAAAAAAATATATAGGTTATTGAATTTTTTTAATTAAAAAATAAATTAATATTAATTTTTTATAATTTAAGAAGGAAAGAAAAAATGAAATACTATTATAATAATATTAAAAATTATGATAAAAACAATAAAAACATTTTGCGTTTTTTAGTTAAAAATAGTAAATAAAGTATGATAAAAATTATAAAAAAGTGCAAAAATTAAAATTTTAAATTAAAAAAGTAATCAAAACTTTTAATCCGTAAAAAAATTTAAAAATGCGAAAAATTTACAAAAAATTTTTACTGCAAAATTTATAAAAAATTTTATAAAAAATTAGTAGTGAAAATATTATAAATAATATTAATTTTATTTAAATTAAATTTATGTTTTTATTAAAAAATTAATTAAATAAAAAATTAATTAAAAATTATAATAATAAATTTGTTAAATTATTTTTGAAAATTAAAATTAATTAGATAATAAATATAGTATAAAAAATGACAAAGAATTTCTTTGTCATTTTTTACTAAATTATTATAAGTGGTTATAAATATTTTATAGTAAGAAAAAAATAAAGTGAACTTTTTAAGTTCTTAAACTTTTGGTGTTCACTTTATTTTTTATTTAATCTTTTTTAATTAACTATAAAGATAATAATGTTTATAAAATTTAATAAGATATAAAATTTAATTTCTTGATTTTTTTGTTGGTTATGTGGGTTTTATTTTAAAGTGTGAATTTGTATGTGCCACCACCGAAGGCTGTGATATATAGGGTTTTTCCGTCGTTTGAAAATGATACGTTTTTAAGCATTGTAAATAATCCATCTTTAAACAAAGTTTGAGAATCTTCTGTTATAGCGAAAACTTTTCCATAAGTATCAACTGCGTAGAGTGTGCCGTCATCTGAAAAGTCGCTGTGGAAAATTCCGTCTTCATTTTCAAAGTAGAGTTCAAACTTACCATTTTCGTAGTGATAAATTCCACCGTTTTCGTTGACGAAAATCCAACCATTATACTCGTCGAACCATTTGCCATTATAAGTTGGTATAACATTAATAAATAATCCTTTGTCACTATGGT
This sequence comes from Clostridia bacterium, assembly GCA_017452165.1. Taxonomy (GTDB): domain Bacteria; phylum Bacillota; class Clostridia; order Christensenellales; family UBA1242; genus RGIG1681. The sequence goes on from JAFTMY010000032.1 coordinate 3,987, forward strand.
ATGTTAAACTTCTAGCAAGTACAATAACACCAAGGTCGAGGTTAGATGTTGTTTTTGTTGTTATGTTATACTCATAAAGTTTTGCTGGTTTCCAATTGCCTAATTCAAGATAAGGTGCAGTGAGCATATAAATTGAATTATTTGCAATAACAATGTCTTCACCATAAATTAGACCTTCAACTGTTTCAATGCTACTGTTTAGAGATTCAAAAGTCTTTCCTGCGTCAGTGCTGAGATAAAAACCTCTGTTGAATGTTGCAACTGCAATAGTAAAGGTTGTTTCGTTATGAATAATACTCATCTTAACAGGTATTGAATCAATAGGGAGTCCTGTGCTGTAAGAAAAGTCCCATGTAATTCCACCATCAGTTGATACTGCAAATGCTCCCCTTGTGTAATCTTTGTCATAAATTGTTGGATTGTATGGTGCGTCATGTCTTGAACTCCAAAGAGCATAAACTTTACCACTTGTATATTTATCAAAGTAAAGGTCGTAACAGGTATTAAATATTGAGTAATCATCAAGAGTTATTTCCATTCTTCTCCAAGAGTTTCCACCATCAAAACTATTTTGGAGTCCCATATCAGTTGTGCAAATTATAATATGGTCTTTGTTAAATGGGTCTTCTCTAACAAAATATGTTGTTTGACAATCTAAGCCATTTGTTGAAAAAGTGCCATCATTATGGTCGTAAGTATGAAGAGTTTGAATATATTTAGTTTCTTCTTGCTCATATTTCATATAGTAAACAGTTTCGATGTTTGAGACAAGGCAGACATCTTCGCTGTGTGGACTTGCATATATTCCATAGATTGGAGCGTGTGCTCCATAAGACCAACCATTTAAGTCTAATGTGTGCTTTGTTTTATACATTGAGTCAAATACCCATTCAAACTTTAAACCATTGAATTTCATAATACCGTCAACTGTATCTTCGTATTCGTTTAAACTTTGCTCGTTGATTTTAGAACTAAATGATAAAAAGATATTGTCAAAATTAATTCCACTTATTTCCTTAAAATGCCAATTAAAAGTGCTTGTCTTTCCATATTTTGTAAAAGTTGTTGTAAGGTCATTGTAAGATAAAAGGTCTCTAAAATTTATAAAATCTTTTGTATATAGTATTTCGCTTTTTAATTCTGTATCATCAATGAAAAATATATATTCATCAATGATTGTAAGGTCTTTTATATAACCTTTTGCTGTGTATGTGTTAGTAAAACTTTTATTATTAAAATTATAGTGTAATATTTTTGTTCCCAATGATATATAAACACCTTCATTATTAGTTGCAGAGAATATATCTATATCGCTCATAGGGTCTGAGATTGAAAATTTTTCAGTATATAATATTTCAAGGTTGTTTCCATTATGGTCGCATTGCATAAATCTAAGGTTGCCTTCCCAGTCAATAGTTGTGAAGTAAAGGGTTGTTTCATTTGATGTAATTGATTTAACGTAGCCGTTGTCGTAGTTGTCAGCAAGCATCAAATTTTCGTTCCAACCACAGCGACTAACTGTTTTTTTAACATTTTTAGGATAGATTAATTCTATTGTTTTTCCTTTGTCATAACTAGCATAAAGTCCAAAACCACCTGCAAAAACATTGCTATTACTAGATATGTGTGTTTGTGTAAATACTCCACGAGCATTTGTTCTTGACCAAGATTCTCCCTTATTATAAGAGTAGTATAGTGAACCCATATCGCTTGTTACGTAGTATATGTTTTCGTCATTTGGATCAATCATAGGATTAAAGAATGCACCGCCACCACCGATACCAATTTTGCTCATAGTTTCAGTGTTGTCACTTGTGTTATTTGCTAAAATTTCAAAATATTTTGTAAGTGTTCCTGTATAGTTTCCTTTTCCTTTAATTATGGCGCTTCCTGTTCCAACTTCAATATTATTTAAGTAGGTGATTGTGTAGTCAGTGTTAAGTATAAGGACTTTGCTTTGATGTGTTAATGTTACTTTAGGTAAGTTTTCTTCTCCTGAATAAACATAAGAAATAGTTTCAAGTTTTGATGTTATATAATTTATATCTAATGATTCGATAATAAAATCTAAAGTTAATTCACTGCTTGTTTCGTCAGACCAAGTATAGTTTTTATTATCTTTAAATGTAACTTTAACTTTGTAACTACCTGCATTTGTTTGTTTGTTTCCTGTGATAGTGTATAAGTTGCCGTCACCTATATTTGTAAGAGTTGCTGTTTGCTCTTCTCCTGTGTATGTATATGTTCCTGTAATTACCGGTTTTTCTACCTTTACTGCATTAATCACAAAGTTTTTAGTGTATTCACCTGCATAGTTGCCTTTAAATGTGATTTTTACACTTGCTGTTCCTGCGTTTACATTGTTTACATAAGTAATAGTGTAATCTCTATCTAAAACTAAATTAGTAATAGTTATACTTGGGGTAAATTCTTGACCATTATATGTGTAATTTCCACTTTCAAGAACAATATCTGATTCATTAATTTTATTAATCTTGTTTGGTGTTCTTGAAATTTCAGTTCCACAAATATCACAGTAAACTACACTATCATAAGAACCGTCATTTCCAACTGTTGCTTTCACAATATTTTCAATTACTGGTGCTTTTTCTGTATGTTTA
>JAFTMY010000008.1 GCA_017452165.1 Clostridia bacterium
AAAACGCTATCGCATTTTGCCTGAGACCTACATTATTAATGTTAGATAAAAAATAATAATTGATTATGTATGGGGTTTCACCCCAAACCCTATAAGGGTCGCAACCCTTAACCTGAGTTTTATTATATGGACGCTGTCCATACCTGCAAGGGTTCATAACCCTTGACCCGAGTTAAAATTTATTTTTGCAAAATAAATTTTTGGGATAGACTTGTCAAAATGCTAACGCATTTTGCCTGACCCCTACATTATTAATTATGATTAAATTTAATATTGTAATGGTTTTATTTTTGTGATATAATTATTTTATGGATAAAGATATATATTATGGATTAATAATTGATAAATTTTTAGATGAAAATAATTTAAATGGCGAACAACTGAAAATGTTAGATGAAGCAAAAACATATTTTATTGAAAAAAGTAAAGAAAATATGGGAATTGGCTTAATGAATGCTTGCTATATTTTTACTCGTGAAAACCAAGATATTTGGGAAGAATATTCTAAAATTGAAAGTTTTATTAATGAATATATTTTAAAGTATGCAACAAGTAAAAATAGAAATGTTAAGGATTTTGAACTTGAATTTATTAACTATGGCAGAACAGAAATTGTTTATGTTTTAAAAGATAAAGTAACAAATAAAAAAGTTACTATTCTTGCAAAGCAACCAGTTGTTGAGCAAGGGAAAGTATTAAATGAAGTTGAAAATCTTATAAAATTAAATAATAAAGATAAAAATGTGGTTGCTCCGATTGATTACTACACAAATAGAGATCAAGAACTTTATGTTACACCTTACATAGAGCAAGCAAGATGTATAGCAAGTGATGCAAAGTGGGGAATGTATATTCCAGAACCTTATTATAGATTTGAAAATTTTACAAGTGAACAAGAAAAAATTGTTAATAGTTGTATGATTGCAAAAATTGTAAGTTTATATGATTTTGAAAAAGGTCAAGGTGTTGCAAGTTTAAAACTTGGTGGCGGAGATTTTATGTTACCAAAAGGTTGGGAAAATAAAAAACCTACAATAAAAAACACAATTAATAATTTATATTTTATTTCTGCAAGAGAAATGGTTAATTGCTCTTTTGAAAAGTATTTAGATATTTTAAGAGAAGAGTTTTCAAAAAAGACTATTGATGAAAATCAAGAAAATCTGATATTAAATCATCGTGGAAGAGTTGCTATGAAAATAGAAGATATTGAAAATGGAATAAAACTTGGTAAAGAAATTATAAATAAAAGAAATAAAATTAGTGAAGTAAATAAGGAAACACAAGAAAGAATATTATAAATTATTAATAATAAAAATGCTATAAAATAGCATTTTTATTTTGTAAAATAAATAATAAAATAAATATTTTTTTACAATTTAATAAAAATATTTAATAAAAATCAATAAATAATAAAAAAAATAATATAAAAATAATATAATTTTAATTAAAAATGTAAATAAAATAAAAATTATTAATATTTTTTACATTTTTATTTAATTTATATTATAATAAATTAAAATAAATTATAAAAATATTATAGAAAAAACAAAAAATGATAAAAACTAACAAAAACGGACAAAAGTTTTATTTTATTAATAAAATTATAAGTTTATTTTTATAGACTAAATTTTAAAGTTATTGTAAAATATAATAGCGAGTAAAAAAAATAATTATAAATGATAGAAAAAATTATAAATGATAATTGATAAATGATAAATTTAGGTTATTATTTTAAATTTTTAAATCCATAAATAATCACTTATAAATTAACATTTATAATTAATAATATAGGTCACAGGCAAAATGCGATAGCGTTTTGACAGACTAACTCTCAAAATTTATTTTGCAAAAATAAATTTTAACCTGGGTCAAGGGACGAGTCCCTTGCAGGTTTGGACAGAGTCCATAAAATAAACACAGGTTAAGGGTTAAGACCCTTGTGGGGTTTGGGGTAAAACCCCATAAATAATCAATTATAATTTTTTATTTAACATTAATAATGTAGGGGTCAGGCAAAATGCGAAGCGTTTTGACAAGACTAACTCTCAAAATTTATTTTGCAAAAATAAATTTTAACTCGGGTCAAGGGTTAAGAACCCTTGCAGGTTTGGACGGAGTCCATAAAATAAACACAGGTCAAGGGACGAGTCCCTTGCAGGTTTGGACAGAGTCCAAGAAATAAAACAAAATAAAAACACAAACAACAAAACAAATTCAGGAGGAAGATATGGAAAGAGGTTGTGGAATATATATGCCGATAAAAGACTTAAATAATAAATACGGCTATGGCAGTTTTTCAAAGGAGGCTTACGAGTTTATTGATTATTTAAGCGAGCATAACATAAAATACTGGCAGATTGATGAACTTAGTAGTTTTATGCTTGAAGATGAAATTGATAATCCATCAGCATTTGCAGTAAATCCAATGTATTTAGATATTGAGAAATACCTAGAAGTTGAAGAGTTAGAATTTTTTGGACTAAACAGGGAAGACTTGCCAAGCGTATATATGGCTAAAAAACAGGAAGCGCTTAGATATATTTTTGATAAACTCTATTATGTAACTAATATTGACAAATTTATTGAAAATAATGAGTATTGGGTGTATGACTACGCAGTTTATAACTCTTTAAAAGAAGAACTAGGCGAGAGTTATAATGAGTTTCCACTTCACTATAAAAACTTAGATAGTAAGGAGACTATATCTTTTATAAAAAGTCATAGCGAAGAAATAATCTATCATATATTTATTCAGTATCTTCTTTTGAAAGATTGGAAAGATTTAAAAAAGTATGCTGGCTCAAAAGGTGTTAAGATAATATCTAAAATCTCTGAAACTTGCAGTTACGATAGCAGTGATGTTTATTCAAAACCAAAGTATTTTAATTTAGATACAATGCTTAATGCTAGCGAGTTTTTAAGACCAGAAATGGTAGATAGTTTTGAAGAACTTGAAGAGATTAAGGAAGAAGAACTTGATAGTTTTAGTGATTTAGATTTTGAGCAAGTTGCTTATAACTTAGATGCTATGAAAAAAGATAGGTTTGAGTGGTGGATAGAGCGATTTGAGTTTAATAAAAAACTATATGATTATGTTATTATTGAAAATAAAACCTACGAAAAAGTAGTGTTTAATAGAGATAATAATAAGTTTAAGTTCATAAAAGAAAAGATTAATATTTTTAATACAGATATTTTAGAGTGGTTGAAAAATAACGCTATAAAGCATATTATTTTAGGAAATATTGGAAATAATATAGAAAAGGAAAAATTTATTCAAGCAAAAATAAAATATCCTTTGATTAGTTCACTTGCTGATACTATAAAAAATTTAGACGAAAATGAAACTTGTAATATTGATAAAAATACAGTTTTATATCTTAGTAGTGAATTTGTTGATTTTGATAAACTTGTAAGTGATGAATATTTAAAAGAAAAACTTTGCTGTCATATAAATTTGACAGATAAAGATTTTAATAAAGACAATAACTTGATACTTAAAATGTCAGTTGACCATATTTTATCATCAAACGCAGATGTTGTGATTTTAAATATGAAAGACATTTTAAGTTTAGAGAGTGATAATAATTCAAAAGAAAAAGTGGAATCTTTCCAATTAAATTACCAAAGCAAAAAATATTTTGAGTATTTAAAGCAAGTAGTTGCTAATAAAAATAGGTAAGGTAATATGGATAGACAAAAAGAAATATATTTATTCCATCAAGGAACATACTATCACGCATATAATTTTTTAGGTTGTCATATTGTAGAAAATAATGAAATAATATCTAAAAATGTAGAAAATAGTAATAATTTAAATAAAAATAACAATAATAATAAAATAAAGTGTGAAAATGTAGAAAAATTTAATAATTTGTGTGATAAAAAGTGTGAAAATGTAGAAAATGATGAAAAATTAAATAATTTTTACAATACTAATGAGAAATTATCAAATATAACAACAAATAATGATAAAAATGATAATGAAAAAATTTATGGTGCTTATTTTAGATGCTGGGCGCCAAATGCTAAAAAAATTAGTGTTGTTGGAGATTTTAATAATTGGGACTACACAAAAAATAAAATGCAAAAAATTGATGGAAGCGGTATATGGGAAGTTTTTGTCGAGAGTGTAAAAATTTTTGATAATTATAAATTTCAAATATTAACTGCAGATAATAGAGTTTTAATGAAGGCTGACCCTTTTGCTTTTCATAGTGAAACTAACGGAGCAACTGCTTCAAAGGTGTATAAGTTTGAAGATTTTAACTGGACTGATAAGTGTTACTTTGAAAATAAACTTATTCAAAACCATTATGAAATGCCAATGAATGTTTATGAAGTCAATCTTAGTTCTTGGAAAAGAAAAACAAATGGCGATTATTACTCATATAGAGAGATTGCTGACGAACTGAGTGACTACGCTCAAGGTATGGGATATACTCATATTGAAGTTATGCCAATAACTGAGTATCCTTATGACGGGAGTTGGGGGTATCAAACAACTGGTTATTTCTCTGTTACCAGCAGATTTGGAACACCACAAGATTTTAGATATTTTGTAAATAAGTTTCACGAAAAGGGAATAGGTGTAATTTTGGATTGGTCTCCTGCGCATTTTCCTAAGGACGAACATGGTTTAATTGAGTGGGACGGCACATATTTATTTGAAAATCAAGGTTGGGATAAAATCGAGCATAAAAGTTGGGGAACGAGAAGATTTGATTACGGAAGAAGTGAAGTGCAATCTTTTTTAATAAGTTCTGCAACTTTTTTTATTGAGAAATTTCATATTGACGGAATTAGAGTTGATGCTGTCGCTTCAATGCTTTATCTTGATTATGACAAAAAACAAGGCGAGTGGATTCCTAATTCAAATGGTGATAATAAAAATTTAGAAGCAATAGCATTTTTGCAAAAGTTAAATAGCGTTGTTTTAACAAAGTATCCGTCAGTCATTATGATTGCTGAAGAATCAACTGCGTTTCCACTTGTGACAAAACCATCTTATGTTGGTGGGCTTGGGTTTAATTATAAATGGAATATTGGCTGGATGAATGATACACTTTCTTATGTTTCAATCGACCCGTTTTTTAGAAAAGACAATCACGAAAAACTGACTTTTTCAATGTTTTATGCGTTCTCTGAAAACTTTATACTGCCAATTTCTCATGATGAAGTTGTGCATGGTAAAAAATCACTACTAAATAAAATGTTTGGTAGTTATGAAGAAAAATTTGAAATGCTTAAAACTTTTATGATGTATATGTTTGCTCACCCTGGTAAAAAACTTCAGTTTATGGGCAATGAATTTGCTCAGTTTGATGAGTGGAATAATTCAAAGGGAATTGACTTTATGCTTCTTGAGTTTGAAAAACATTATAATATTTTTAAGTTCACAAAAGAACTAAACTTTGCATATCTTAATTATAGTGAACTTTACGAAATTGATTATTCATGGGACGGTTTTAAGTGGCTTACACCAAATGACAAAAGAAATAATGTTGTTGCTTTTGAGCGAAAAAATAAAAATGGCGAGATTATAGTTTGTGTTTGTAATTTTTCTCCAGTTGGTTTTGAACATTACAGGGTTGGTGTAGAAGAAGGAAGATATATTTGTCTTCTTGCAACAAATGAGCAAAGGTTTGGTGGAACAGGGAAGGTTACTAAGTTTGTTACTAGCGAAAGAGTAAATGTGAATGGGTTTGAGTATTCTATTGATATTTCACTTGAACCATATTCTGCTATTTATTTTAAAAAGCAGGAACTTAAACTAAGCATTGTTTCTAAATTTTTAAAAGATGAAAATAATAATAACTTTGAAAGTGTTTTTGATAATGTTGATAACAAATTAGGTAATGTATGTATTAATAAAAAAAACAATAATTTAAAAAATTTTAAAAATGATAAAAATATTATAAATAAGTTATTAAAATACAAAATAAGATTAAAAATTGATAAAATTGTCAAAAATGAGCAGGATTTTGGTGAAAAATTATTAAAATTTTATTTAAATTGTAAAAATAAGATTAATAATGATAAAAATTTACAAAATAATATAATAAGTAATAACAAACAAGATATTAATAAAGATAATCAAGATAAAAATGAAAATATTAAAAATGCTCAAGATACTATTTGTTTAAACAGTGATGATTTATTTTTGTCAATGCTTAGATGTGATTTAAGACAGGGGTTTTTAAGAGAAAAGTTAGGTAACGATGGAGACTTAGAATTTAATGAGGCAGAATTTTATGAGAGTATTATAAGTGATGAAAAATTATGCGAAACAATAGTTGCTAGGTTTGGAGAAGAAAAAATAGGAAAACCTAGAAAAAGAGGTAGACCTAGAAAAGTTGTGGCAATTGAGATTCTAAACAAGCCGAAACGCAGTCGTGGCAGACCTAGAAAAATGATAAATGATAATTAATTAATTATGTGGGTTCTACCCACACCTGCAAGGGTTCATAACCCTTGACCTGAGTTTTATTATATGGACGCTGTCCACACCTGCAAGGGTTCATAACCCTTGACCCGAGTTTTATTTTATGGACGCTGTCCACACCTGCAAGGGTTCATAACCCTTGACCCATATTAAAATTTATTTTTGCAAAATAAATTTTGGAAGTGTTAGACTTGTCAAAACGCTAACGCATTTTGCCTGACCCCTACATTATTAAATATTATTTATAATTAAAAACTTTATATTTAGGTGTCCGTTAATTTATATTTTTATTAAAACTTATAGGTGTAGGTCACTGGCAAAACATGATAGTGTTTTGCTCTTAGTATTTTCAAAATTTAATTTGGAACAAATTAAATTTTAACACAGGTCAAGGAACTAGTTCCTTGTGGGGGTTATAGGGGGCTAGCCACCTATAAATAAAAAATAAATAATAAAACATAAAACAAAAGAAGAATTTAAAAGAATAATTATTTAAGCAAAAGCAAATAACTAAGATTATAAATTTGGAGTGTTTTATGTCTAATGTAAATATAAATGGTGTTAAATTAAAAAAGATAAACAACAAAGAAATTTTAGAAACCTTAAAAGAAAGTATTATTTATAATTCAAATAAAGATTTAAACAAAGAATTATTTGATATAAAAACTAGTGATTTTTTAAATGATAAAGAAAATTTAAAAACTGATGTTATAGTAGAAAATAAAGAAATTATAAACTCTCAAAATTTAGACTTAGAGAAAAATACCATAAAGAAAATCCTGCTTGTAACATCTGAAGCACAGCCTTTTTGTGCGACAGGTGGTATGGCTGATGTTTGTGGAAGTCTCCCAAAAGAGATAAGAAAAATAAATACAGGGATTGATATAAGAGTTATTATGCCACTTTATAGTGTTATACCAAAGGACATAAGAGATAAACTTAAATACATAGGTTATAACTACACTACACTTTCTTGGAGAAGAGAATACGCAGGAGTTTTTGAGTATGAAGAAAACGGCGTAACTTTTTATTTTATAGACAATGAAAGATATTTTAAGCGTGATTGTGGAATTTATGGTTACTATGATGATGGTGAAAGGTTTGCTTTCTTTTCAAAGTCCGTGCTTGAAATTTTGCCAGTTATAAACTTTTTTCCAGACATAATACATTCTAACGACTGGCACTCAGCACTTATTCCAGTCTATTTAAAGACGGCTTACTTTGATAATAGATATAAAAATATAAAGACAATTTTAACAATTCATAATATTTCTTATCAAGGTAGATTTGGTCAAGAGATACTAGAAGATGTGCTTGGTATTGATAAAAAATTTAAAAACCTTCTTAGTTATGACGGTGATATAAATATACTAAAAGCAGGCATTGTTTGTGCTGATAAAATAACAACAGTTAGTCCTTCTTATGCTCAGGAGATAAAAACTAAGGAGCATAGTGCAGGTCTTCATCATATAATAAAAGAAAATAGTTATAAACTAATTGGTATTTTAAATGGTATTGACTATGACTTTTATAATCCTGAGACCGATAAGATAATTTATCATAATTATAATGCTGAAAACTTAGACGAAAAAAAAGAAAATAAAAAGGCACTACAAAGAGAGTTTAATCTTGAAATTAATGAAGAAATACCAATTATAGGTTTTTGCTCTCGTATGAATAAAATGAAAGGTTTTGACCTTATAAAACAAATAATGGAAAAAGTTATTATAGAAAATAAAGTTCAGTTTGTTGGAGTTGGCTGTGGAGACAGAGAGTATGAAGATTATTTTAAATACTTAAACTATAAATATAAAGGCAGGGTTAGTATCTCGCTTGGTTTTAGTAATCATCTTGGAAGAAAGATTTATTCTGGTGCAGATATTTACATTATGCCGTCAATTAGTGAACCTTGTGGGCTTTCGCAGATAATTGCAAGCAAGTATGGAGTTATTCCAATTATTAGAGAAACAGGTGGATTAAAAGACACAATCAAAGACTTTGGGTGCGAAGGTGGTGGAAATGGTTACACATTTAGTAGCGCTAACGCCTATGATTTTGAATATTTAATAAAAAGAGCAATTTCCGACTATAAAGATAAAAAAGGTTGGAGAGAGAAAGTTCAAAAAGTAATGAGCAAAGATTTTAGTTGGAGTAAAACAGCAGGAAATTACATAGACACATATTTAAGTTTATAGGAGTTTTTATGATATTTGAAAAGCAGTTGTTTTTAACTGAAAAAAAATTCACAGATTATTTACTAAGTCATTTTAATACAAGTATAGAAAATGCCACAGATAAACAAATTTATTACGCACTCTCTAGTATAGTTAGTGAACTTATCTATGATAAAATAAATAACAATATTATAGATAATTCGACACTATCAAACGATAATCAAAATCAAGATTCTTATTTAAACGATAATCAAAATTATTATAATAGTTATGATGAAAAGTTAATAAAAAATATGAATTTAGATGATACAGATTATGAAGAATTAAAAATAAATCAAAAAATTTTAGACACTTCAGTTCAGGAAAATAATAATAATGACACTCTTCGACAAATAAATAATAAATACTATGAAATAATAAAAGAAAGCAAGCAGTTAGATGAAAAACAAAATACAAGTTTCGACAATATTCAAAGCAGTTCTAGTTTAAAAAACGAAATATTAAAAAGTAATAAAGAAAAATCAGTCCCAATCCCTATACTTACGGAAAGTGATATTAATAGACAAGTTTATAATAGTTTAGACAATAATAATATAAATGAGTCAAAGTTAGACGAAATTTTAAATATTCAAACACAAGGTCTTGAGAAACTAAAAAGCAAAAAGACGGTGCATTATTTAAGTATTGAGTTTTTAATAGGAAAGAGTCTTTATAATAATTTATGGAGTTTAGGACTAGATGAGTATTTTAAAAACCTATTAAAGAAATATGGAAAAGATATTGAAAATGTCTATAATATTGAAAATGATGCAGGGCTTGGAAATGGTGGACTCGGAAGACTAGCATCATGTTATCTTGAATCTCTTGCAAAGTGTGGTTTTAGTGCCTATGGTCATTCAATAAAATATGAGTTTGGACTTTTTCAGCAAAAGATAATTGACGGAAAGCAGGAGCAGTTTCCTGATAGGTGGCTTGATACTGGCAGAGTTTGGCTAAGTGAAAGAAATGATAAAAGCGTTATAGTTAAAATTGGTGGAAGAGTTGTTGAACATTACTCTGATGAAAAAGGTCTTGCTTTTGAAATTATAAATGATACAAAGATAGTTGCAGTTCCGTTTGATTATATGGTTATGAGTTTTGGGTTGAATAACACTTCAACTCTAAGGTTATGGGAAGCGAGAGCAAAAGACGATATAGACCTTCATCTATTTGATGTGGGAGAGTATAATTCGTCACTAAAAAATAATACAAAGGTTAGCACTATTAATAAATTATTATATCCTAACGATAGCACGGAGAGTGGAAAGGATTTAAGACTTATCCAGCAATACTTTTTAGTTTCAGCAGTTGTGCAAAGTGTTATAAAAGAGTGTTTTGAAAATGTGTTAGAAAAAAATATAGACAAGCATTGTTTTGAAAAAGAAAAGACAAAAAAGATTTATAATGATGACGGCTCATTTGTTAGCAGTGGTTATAGTATAATTTATGATAACTTAGCATATAAAAACTTATCTAATAGTTTTAGTGATAGTTATTATGTAAGAAGAAGTGATAGACTATATAGCAAGATGTGTGAAAGTGATAATTATTTTGAAAGCGAAAAGTATTATAACGGTTTTGTTAATATATTAAGAGATAAAAACTTAGTGGTAAGTAGTGATAATATAGAAAAACTTAAAAACTTACTAAGCAGCGAAGATTCACTTGGTTATATATCAAACTTAGTTTCGCTCCATATTAACGATACACACCCTGCGCTATGTATTCCAGAACTAATGCGTGTTTTATTAGATGATTATAATTATGGTTGGGACGAGTCTTGGGATTTAGTTAAAAAAGTAATAAGTTACACAAATCACACAATACTTAGCGAGTCACTTGAAGTAAAAAGACTCTCTAGTGTAGAGAGAATTATTCCTAGAATTGCACTTATATTAAAAGAGATTGACCGTAGATTTAGACTAGAACTTATTGATTTTTATCGCAGTGACCTTAGCAAAGTAGATAAACTCTCTATTATAAGTGGTAATAATATTTATATGGCGAATCTTGCTGTGGTTGCGAGCAGGGTAGTAAACGGAGTGTCTAAAATACATAGCGATATTTTGCAAACTAGATTATTTAAAGATTATGCTTATATGTTTCCTAATAAGTTTATAAATATTACTAATGGTATAAGTTTTAGAAGATGGCTTTATCAGTCTAACAGGGAACTTACATCTTTTATATCATCGCTTATTGGTGATGGTTTTATAAATGATGCAAGTAAATTAAAAGAACTTGAAAAGTTTGAGAGTGATGACGGAGTTTTGAAAAGGTTAGGCGAGATTAAATATAATAACAAAGTTCGTTTTTCTGATTATGTAAAAAGTAATCTCAATGTTTACATTGACCCTAAGTTTAGGTTTGATATTCAGGCAAAGCGTATACATGAGTATAAAAGACAACTTATGAATATTATGAAAGTAATATTTTTAATGCAGTATATAAAAGATAATCCTAAAACAGAGCATACTAAACAGGTGTTTGTTTTTGCAGGAAAGTCGGCATCAAGTTATAAAATCGCTAAGCGTATAATAGAACTTATTGTCAGTGTGTCTAAGGAGATTGAGAGTGATAATGTTCTTTCAGATAAGTTAAAAGTTGTATTCTTAGAAAATTATAATGTTTCAATGGCTGAAATTATGATGACGGCTACAGAAGTTTCAGAGCAAATTTCTGTTGCTGGAAGAGAAGCATCAGGAACAGGAAATATGAAAGCAGTTTTAAATGGTGCTTTAATGCTCTGCACTAGCGATGGCGCTAATATTGAGATTTGTGATAAGTGTGGTCGAGATAATATGTTTGAGTTTGGACTTAAGTCTTATGAAGTAGAAAAGATTATAAGTCGTGGTTACAATGCTATGAAATATTATGAAGAGAGTGAAAAGGTAAGGGTTGTTATTAATAAACTACAAAGTGGTATTAATGGCGAAAAGTATGATGATATTGCAAGTTATCTTTTAGGTAAGTCGGGCGTGCGTGATGTTTATATGTGTCTTGCTGATTTTGATGATTATATTTTATCGCATTTTGAAATGGACAGAGTTTATAATGATAGCAGGGAGTGGAATAGAAGAACCTTACATTCAATAGCAAATATGGGATATTTTTCAGCAGACCGTAGCATAACAGAGTATGCTCACAAAGTTTGGAAATTGTAGATTTTAAATGATAATTGATTATGGGGTTTCACCCCAAACCCTATAAGGGTTCATAACCCGTAACCCATGTTAAAATTTATTTTTGCAAAATAAATTTTGGAAAATTTTAGTCTTGTCAAAACGCTAACGCATTTTGCCTGACCCCTATATTATTAATGATAAACGAAAAATTATAAACGATAAATTTAGGTTATTTTTTTTATATTTTTAATTACTTAATTTATAAATTATAATTTATAATTAAAAATCAATTTATTTAGGTGTCTTGTAAATATGTAAATTAAGTGCTTTTTATAGGTGTAGGTCGATGGCAAAACACGATAGCGTTTTGCTCTTAGTATTTTTCAAAATTTAATTTGGAACAAATTAAATTTTAACTTAGGTTAAGGAACTAGTTCCTTGCAGGTTTGGACAGCGTCCATAAAAATAAAACCCTGTAAAATAAAAATAAAGTTATTTTGTAAAAATTTACATAAAATAAATAAAAATTTACAAAAATAACAAAAAATAGTATAGATTTATACCAAAATTTATACTATTTTTTATATTTTTAAGTATAAAAATTAATAAAATTGTAAAAAATTAATTAAAATTACAATAAAATTACAAGATAATTATTAATAAAAAAGGAGTTTAATGAATAATATAATTTTTGACCCATTAGAGCAAAAGTTTCCTAGTGGAGTGGTTAGTAAGGGAACACTAGTTTTTTTTAAATTAAAAATTAACGATAATATAAAAATAAAAGAAACTTATTTTATGATTAGAGAAGATAATAAAAATGCCTATGATTATATAAAAATGAAAAGTATTAATAATGAGATTATAGGTGATTTTAAGTTTCAAGATAAGGGTCATTATTTTTATAATTTCAAAGTTATTTTTATTGATGGCACTGAAAAATACATAAATAAGACCTATGATAATTATTCAGTGTTATCTAGAGAAAAAGGTGAAGACTTTGTTCAGATTGTAACTAGCGAAGACTACACTTGTGATAACTCAATGCAGGGTGGAATTATTTATCAAATAATGGTTGATAGGTTTTGCAGAGTTGGAAATGTAAAATCGAGAGAACCACTATTTCTTCGTGAAGACTGGGGTGGATCAATAAAAAAAATTACTAGTGACCCAGTAAAACTTAACACTCAAGTATTTGGTGGAAATTTTGATGGGGTAATTTCAAAACTAGATTATCTAAAAAATTTAGGCGTAACCGTGATATATTTTACGCCAATTTGTCAGGCAAATAGTCATCATAAATATGATACTGCAGATTATTTAAAAATTGACGAGATGTTTGGAGATGAAAAGACTTTTAAGACCTTAATAAAAAAAGCAAAAGAAAAAGGTATAAAAATTTTAATTGACGGGGTTTATAATCATACAGGTAGTGATAGCAGATATTTTAATAAAGAGAATCGTTTTGAAGAAATTGGCGCATATAACTCTAAAAATTCTCCTTACTATAATTGGTATAGTTTTAGTGATTATCCGACAAAATATGAATCTTGGTGGGGGATTGAAACTCTGCCAAGTATAAAAAAAGACTGCAATGATTTTCAAGATTTTATTGCAGGGAGTGGTGGTGTTATAGAGAAATATATGGATATGGGAATTATGGGCATAAGGCTTGATGTTGTTGACGAACTAACCGATGAGTTTACTAAAAAAATCTCTGATAAGATAAAAACTTACGGAAAAGACTGCGTTTGCTTAGGAGAAGTGTGGGAAGATGCTTCTACAAAAATCAGTTATTCAAAAAGACGAGAGTATTTTACAAATAATGAGATAAACTCAGTTATGAATTATCCACTTAAAAATGCAATTATTGATTACTTAAAGACTAAAAATTCAAATAACCTTAACGCAACTATTAGAATGTTGCTTAATAATTATCCTAAAAATGTTCTAGATAATTTGATGAATACACTTGGAACTCATGATACAAGCAGAATTTTTAGTGAACTTAAAACTCATTTAGGTATTGGTGATTTAAAGTTTAATTTAAAAAATTTATCAAATAGCGAGTTAGAAAAACTAAGTATTAGCGAAAATGAAAAACTTAGTCTTGCGATAAAACTTTTAAAAATAGGTTTTGTTTTAATATTCACTCTTTCAGGTGTTCCTACAATTTTTTATGGTGATGAATACGGACTTGAAAATAGTGATGATAATCAAAGGGCGTGCTTTGATTGGGAAAATTATGAAAATGAGATTTATTATTTTGTAAAAAATCTTGCTAAGATAAGAAATTATAACTGCTTAAAAAATGGCTCAATGAAAGTTCTGCTTAGTGAAGAAGGAAAGTTTGTTTTTGAAAGAACAGATAACAATTCACAAATTATTGTTATGGTTAACCTTAACTCTAGTAAACTTAATATCGATTTAAAAGGTGAGTTTAAATCGTTTTTTACTAATAAAACTATTAATTATATTTCGCTTTGTGAAAATGAATTTGAAATACTTATAAATGAAAAAAATAATAATTATTTATAAAATATAAGTTATTTTGTAATTATTAATATAATATAATTTAAAATATTACATTTTAAGTTGTTTTTTAATTAATAATATAAAATATATTATATTTTTAAATGAAAATTATTTTTCAATATAAACTTAAATGTTTTTATTATTTGTGTTAATTTGTTATAATACTAAAGTAAGAAAAATACAGGTAATATATTATGGAAAAAAGAAAAAAAGTAGGTATGTTTATTGGTAAGTTTTTGCCACCACATATTGGACATACAACTCAAATAGAAAAGTGTTTAAAGTTTGTTGATGTTTTGTATGTTATTGTTGCAGATAGCAAAAAGCGCAGCAAAGTGATTTGTAAAAATGCTGGTATAAAGACAATTTCTATAAACAGGCGAATCTACTGGCTAAAAAAACATTTTAAAGGAAATAAAAAAATTAAGGTTTTAAAACTAAATCAAGGTATGCTTGAGGCTTACCCAAACAAGATTGACGAGTGGAAGAAAAAACTTGAAAGACTTGTAAAGGGAAGGGCGCAGTATTGGTTTGTGGATAATGAGTTTATAAATATTAGCAGAAAGGTTTTCCCTGAGTATGAGTTTATTGGTTTTAATCGAAAAAAGATTAATATTTCAGCAACTATGGTGCGTGAAGATTTAAAAGGGAATATAGATTATATTATTAAAGAAGCAAAAAACTATTTTAGTAAAATCTAAAGTAGTTTTTTTATTGTTGTTTTGTTTTTTATGGACGCTGTCCAAACCTGCAAGGGTTATAGTTAGGTGGCTAGCCCCCTATAACCCCCATAAGGGTCGCAACCCTTAACCCAGGTTAAAATTTAATTTGTTTCAAATTAAATTTTGTGAAAATACTAAGAGCAAAACGCTATCGTGTTTTGCTATCGACCTATACCTATTAATATCACTTAAATTACATATTTACAAGACACCTAAATAATAAGTTTATTAAATTTAATAATTATTAATAAATAATAATTGATAAATTTAAGATATTTATATTATAAAATAATGACCAAAATTTATAATTTATCATTTATAATTTATAATTAATTATGTAGGTCTCAGGCAAAATGCGTAAGTGTTTTGACAAGTCTAACTCTTCCAAAATTTATTTTGCAAAAATAAATTTTAACCTGGGTCAAGGGTTACAAACCCTTGTGGGTATGGACAGCGTCCATAAAATAGAAACTAATTCTTTTACGGGTGTGGGTAGAACCCACAAAAATAACTCAGGTCAAGGGTTAAGAACCCTTGCAGGTTTGGACAGTGTCCATACAATAGAAACTAATTCCCTTACGGGTGTGGGTAGAAGCCACAAAAATAACTCAGGTCAAGGATTATGAACCCATGCAGGTTTGGACAGCGTCCATAAAATAAAACATAGTTCAATGAACTATGTTCCTTGTAAAACTTGGGGTGAAACCCCTATAAAACAAAACAATCAATAAAAAAACGGATAATAATCCGTTTTTTATTTTTAATAAATTATCATTTATTATTTATATCACTTATTTATAAAGTGTTAGATATATTATCTTCTTTTTTTGTAAAGAAATAGCAAGACACAATAAGTAAAACTGCTAAAACAACTCCAAAATAAATCATAATTTTTAAGTTAGTTATAAATAAAAATGGCAGTAAAATTATTGGTCTAAAACCATGGACAAACATTTCTCTTAAAATCATTGCCTTGTGTGAAAATTCCTTAGTTTTTTCGGCATAAATATTACAATCTGATATAAAAAATAGTGGGAAAGAAATACTAATAAGCACAGATAAAACATATATAAATACTTGATTTTTTATACTTGGAAGAATAATACATGAAACTGCAAAAATTAAACTTCCAATAACAACTGACCAAAATGCTTTTTCTTTTTTATACATATAATTTGCAAATATAGTCATTATAATTTTTACAACATTTACTATTGCAACAACAAACGCTATTGTTTGTATTGATAAATTATTTATTGCAAGAAATAGTGGGATAATTAAAGATACTATTAAATCTTGAAGTCCAAATGATGCATGAAAAATATTAAATGGTTTTACAAGTTTCACACCGTCTCTTAATTTCACAATCTCTGCGTCTTTTGTTTTAAGGTTACTTTTTATTAATAAAAATGGAATAATGCTTATAATATATAAACCTAAACTTATAAGACAGGTTATTAGTATTGAAAAATTTTCTTCTGTATTTAAAATATATCCATTAAATAAAATCATAAATATTGAACCAATAAACGAAAATATATGATAATATGAAAAACCTGATTTACTTTTATTTGCTGAAATAATTGAAAAGATTGAAGAGTGATACAATGATTGACCTAAACCTGTGCAGATTGCATTAAATACAACACTTAAAACTGATACTTTAAATATGGCAATTATTAGATACGATCCTATTGCAAAAAATATATGAATACAAATTGCAAGCACTGGGTTTTTAGTGATTATTTTATAAAATACGGTAAGACCTAGTATTATACTAACTGAAAGTATCATTACATAGGTTATAGCCATTTTGTAACCTACTTCATTTAATATAATAAGCGGCATAAATAATGAAATAAAAGTATTTGAAATACTCTTAAATAAACTATGTATACTTAAACATTTTGAAATATTGATTTTATTATCTTTCATACCAAGCACCTATTTTTTTAACAAAATTATAATATTTTTTATAATAAAATACAACTGTTTTTATTTTTGTGGGTGCTTTTGTGGGTTCTGTCCACACCTGCAAAGGTTCTTAGCCTTTGACCTGTGTTTTTATTTTTGGACTCTGTCCATACCTGCAAGGGGTTTTAACTCTTTTTTTGTGGGTTCTACCCACACCTGCAAGGGACTAGTCCCTTGACCCAGGTTAAAATTTATTTTTGCAAAATAAATTTTGAGAGTTAGTCTTGTCAAAACGCTTCGCATTTTGCCTGAGACCTATACCTATAAATAATATAAAGTTATAAAATTACAAGACACCTAAATAATTTGATTTTTATCTTTAAATTTAGATTTTATTATTTTATATATTTTATTTTTCTAATCACCAATTATTTTTGGTGTATTTTTTTTGCAAAAAAAATGAATCGAATTTATCGATTCTTTTTAAATTTATTTTAGTAATACCTAAAACCTTATCTAATTTTAGATATTACTAAAACAACAACAACTTCAAGCAGAATATGAAGGTTTTAGACCTATGTAATTTTAGATATTACTAAAACATATCTTTTTAGACACGGATGTTAATCCTAGTTTTAGACCTATGTAATTTTAGATAATATAAAATCACATTTGTAGGAACGATAAAAATTTTTATCGATATTATTATTATACCATATTTTTTTTATATGTAAATATTTTTATATTATTTTTTTTTATTATCACTTATTATTAATAATTAAAAACATTATATTTAGGTATCCGTTATATTATATTTTTAACAAAAATAGTAGGTGTAGGTCACTGGCAAAACACGATAGCGTTTTGCTCTTAGTATTCCACAAAATTTATTTTGCAAAAATAAATTTTAACTAGGGTTAAGGGACAAGTCCCTTACGGGTGTGGGTAGAACCCACAAAAAAACACAGTTCAAGGGTTATGAACCCTTGCAGGTATGGACAGCGTCCATAAAAAATAAACAATAAAAAACGGGGATAACCCCGTTTTTTATAACTTAATTTATTTTTTTCTTAAAAAGTATCTAACAGAAAGTAGAGTAAATCCAAAGAAACTAACAATTGCAAGAGTTATTACCATTTTTCACAATAATAATCTTGTTTTGAATTCATCACCTTATCTGCTGCATCTAATAAGTTTTCCTTATTATTTTCAGATGTTGTTTCTGCAAGTTTCGCTGCTATATCAAGTTTAAACTCTTCTAAGAGTTCAAGTTTAATCTTAGGGAATCTATTGATAATTTCTTCACCTTTAATATCGAGTTTTTCTTTATCAAAGATAACATTTTCATTTTTCATTTCGTTATAAGTTTGGCTAATAAGTTCAATAAACTCAAGTCTTTTAAGTTTTTCTTTTTCTGTTTCGTTTTCATTGATTGGGAATAATTTTTTAAGTGCCAAGATTTCAGTCATAGCATTATAATGGTAAAATACAAATCTTCTAATATCTTTCTTGCTCATTAAAAATTTCTTTTGGAAACTATAACCAAGCACGATATTTTTAACTTTAGATAAAACATCTGCTGGGTAGTTTAAGTTTTCACTACCAAGGTTTTTCTCTACTAAATTTTTAACAAACTCTTTTTCATCAAAATCTTTTTCACCTAAACTCTTTTTGTTATTTAAAATATCAATAAAGATAATAGGTATTCTTAAATTAACATCAACCATTCCTAAATGCTTTATAATTTTATTAAAGAGTTGTTTCATATTATCCGTCATCTCACTAGCACTCTTTATCTCAGCAAGTGAAGGGAATATATATTGTAAAATATTAAAATCATCAAGCATTTTTAAAGCATTAATATGAGCAGACTTAGAGTTTTTAAGTGTTGGATAATACTTATCTGAAAGCATAAGTTTATTAAATTCATTTCTAACTCTCTTTTTAGATAAGCCTTGAACCTTGTAAGCATTAGCCTTAGCGATTTCAAGTTCTTCTTCACCAATAGAAAAACCTAAGACATTTGCAAATCTAATAAGTCTAAGTATTCTTTCAGGGTCATCTTGAAGAACAAGTCTAGGAGTTTTTACTGTTTTTATTGTATTATTCTTTATATCTCTAACACCTGCAAATGGGTCAATGTATTTATTATTAATAATATCATAATAAATTGCATTAATTTTAAAGTCACGACGCTCAGCATCTTCTTTTAAAGTTTTTATAAACTCAATTGATGTTGGAAAATTACTGTTATTACTAAAAATCTCTCTTCTAAATGTTGAGTGTTCATATCTTTTCTCTTCACCAACAATTTCCATAACACCAAGTTTTTTATTAAGTTCTTCAACTTTAAAATCTGTTCCTTTCAAAATCTTTTCTAACTTGTCTGGAGTTACAAAAGAGCAAAGGTCAATATCTTCACTTAGTTCATTTTTTACTTTTGTTAAACTTTCACGAACATATCCACCAACAATATATAATGGAACACTATGTTTTTTGAATATTTGTGCTAAGTTTTTAAGTTCTTCTGAAATTTCTATCATACTACCACCTTAATTATTACTAAACATAAATATTTTAACATACTTTTTTTAACTTTATCAAACATTTTTACACACTATAACAACTATTATTTTATTTTATATATATTTTTCTTTACTATTTTTGTATAATATTTCAATATCTGCCAATAATAAGGGTATGAAAAAATTTTATGTTTGTTGTTTTATTATTCTTAATCTAATATTTTGTGGTTGCTCTAGTAAAGATATAAGAACACCTAATGCTGATACAATGGAGCATACAAAAGCATATAACTATACAAACAACTTAAAAACTAGTTATGTAAATAAACTAAACACTTTAAAAAATAACAACATTATTATTTTACAGAGTAATTTTGATACAAAATCTGAAAATTGGTCTATTAAAATAAATAAGTCAGATATATTAAAGTATTTAAAAAGCAAACATATAAAACTCAGTAATATTTCTAATATTCAAACAAAATATAATGATGACGGCTCACTTGCTTCTATAACTATTGCAGGTAATACTATTTCTTACACTGAACTAAAAAATCACTTTGGTTTAAAATCAAATAACATTACAAAAATTGAAAACAATAAATCATTTATCACTATATATGGCGAAAATAAAAACAATGATTATTTTGATATAACTAAGGCTAAATTTATATACTAAATACTTTAATTTTAGCATAGTTATTAAAACATTTTTATAATAATTATTATTTAAAAACTATGCCTTTTTTGAATTGTTGATAACTTTTTAATAACTTTAGCAAATTGTGGAAAACTTAAACATTTTATCAACAATCAAACTTCTTGTTTTATAAGGTTTTAAGTAAGTTATTAACATACTAACACGACTAATAATAACATTAATATTTTAATAAATAATAATAATTGTTAAGGAGAAAAATCAAAAAGTGAAATTTTATTTCCTTGTTTTTCTCTTGCTTTATATTTTGTAAAAAACAATTTTTTTATTTCTTTTCATTTTATTTTATTTTTTATGGACGCTGTCCACACCTGCAAGGAACTAGTCCCTTGACCCGGGTTAAAATTTAATTTGTCTCAAATTAAATTTTGGGAATACTAAGAGCAAAACTCTATCGTGTTTTGCCAGTGACCTACACCTATAAGTAATAATTAAAGTATAAACTTACAAGACACCTAAATAGTTTGTTTTTTTTATAAATTATAAATAAAAAATAAAATCTAAATTAATAATATAATTCTTTATAAAAAAAAAGAGTAACCTTAATTTATCATTTATATTTTTTCATTTAACATTAATAATGTAGGTCTCAGGCAAAATGCGATAGCGTTTTGACAAGACTAAAACTCAAAATTTATTTTGCAAAAATAAATTTTAACTTGGGTTAAGGGTTGCGACCCTTACGGGTGTGGGTAGAACCCACAAAGAACTCTACCCTTACAGGTATGGACAGTGTCCATAGAAAACACAGGTCAAGGAACTAGTTCCTTGTGGGGGGGTTATAGGGGGCTAGCCACCTAATAATAAAAATCATATATAAAAACACAAAAAATCAACAATTATAAAAAAATCATTGTTAAATAAAAAAAATAGTGCTATTATTATATAGTATTATTTTTTTTTAGCGAGGAAACATTATGATTAAAAAATACGAACCTCTCAAAGTAGAGAGAAAATGGCAAAAATACTGGGAAGAGAATAACACATATAATGTAAAGGACCACGAAGAGGGTAAAGAGAATAAATATGTATTAATTGAATTCCCATACCCAAGTGGAATTGGTCTCCACCTTGGACATTGTAGAAGTTATACAGCGATTGACGCATACGCAAGAAAAGAAAGACTTTGTGGAAAAAATGTTTTGTTCCCATTTGGAACTGATGCTTTTGGTTTAGAGGCTGAGAGAACAGCAATTAGAGAGCATAGACTCCCACAAGAAATTGTTGATAGAAACATTAAGACTTTCCACTCACAACTTAAAGAACTTGGACTTTCTTTTGACTGGTCAAGAACTATTAACTCTTGTGATGAAGATTATTATAAATGGACTCAATGGCAATTTATTCAGTTCTTTAAAAAAGGCTTAGCAGAAAAACAAGAAACAACTGTAAACTGGTGTCCAAACTGTGGCGTTCTTGCTAATGAAGAAGTTGAAGACGGAACTTGCTGTCAATGTCACGCTGAAACTACTCAAAAATCAAAGGCTCAATGGGTTTTAAAGATGACTAAGTATGGCGAAAGACTTGCTGATGACCTTTCAAAAACTGATTACCTTCCACATATCAAACTTAGCCAACTTAACTGGATTGGTAAAAGCCAAGGTGTTGAAGTAGACTTTAAGATTAAGCAAGGTGGCGAGTTCTCTATCTTTACAACTTGTATTGAAACTATCTATGGTATTACATTTATGGTTCTTGCTCCAGAGAGTAAGATTGTTGACAACCTTAAAGATAAGATTTTAAACTGGGAAGAAGTTGAAAAATATAGAAAGGAAACTGCTAAGAAATCTGAGTTTGATAGAACTGAGATGAATAAAGATAAGACAGGTTTAAAACTTGAAGGTATAAAGGCTATTAACCCTGTAAATGGTAAGGAAGTTGATGTATTTATTGGTGACTTCGTTCTCGCTGGATATGGCACAGGCGCAGTTATGGCTGTTCCTACTCATGACCAAAGAGACTTTGAGTTCGCTGATAAGTTTGGTATTGAAAAAATACAAGTAATTAGTGGCGCTGATGTATCTGAAAAAGCATTTGAAAAACAAGACTATCTTGGAAAAGGTTGCACTCTTATAAATTCGGCTGAATTTAGTGGGTTAACTGTTGAAGAGGCTAAACAAGGAATTACTGATAAGTTAGTTAAAATGGGTCTTGCAAGGGTAAAATTAAACTTTAAAATGCGTGATTGGATTTTCTCTAGACAAAGATACTGGGGGGAGCCAATTCCTATGATTAATTGTCCAAAATGTGGCTGGGTTCCTGAAAAAGAAGAGAACCTTCCTATAAAACTCCCTAAGGTTGATTCTTATGAACCAACAAAAGACGGTGAATCACCACTTTCAGTTATTGATGAGTTTGTAAACTGCACTTGTCCTTACTGTGGCGAAAAGGCTAAGAGAGAAACTGACACAATGCCAGGTTGGGCAGGTTCTTCATGGTATTTCTTAAGATACTGCGATCCACACAATGATAAAGAGTTTGCAAGTAAAGAAGCACTTAAAGCATGGCTTCCTGTAAATCTTTATAATGGTGGTAACGAACATACAACAAGACACCTTCTCTATGCTAGATTCTGGGTTAAAGTTTTATATGATTTAGACCTTGTTCCTGTTGATGAACCATTTAAAAAGAGAATTTCTCAAGGTTTAATACTTGGCGCTGACGGAAAGAAGATGAGTAAGAGTGCTGGTAACGGTATTGACCCTAGAGTTATTGTAGAAAGATACGGCGCTGACTCTCTTAGACTTTGGATGTCATTTATTGGTGAATATTCTGAAAAGGCTACTTGGAGTGATGAAGGTGTTAAGGCTTGTAATAAACTCTTAAACAGAATTTGGAATATGCAAGAAATTGTTAGCGGTGACGGCGAAACTAAACAGCTTAGATTTGTAGTTAACCAAACAGTTAAGAAAGTTTTAGAAGATATTGAAAATACTAAGTTTAACACTGCTATCTCTGCAATTATGATTTTAGTTAATGATATTTATAAAGCAAACAAGGTTACTAATGATGAATATAAGAAATTATTAACAATTATTAGTCCATTTGCTCCACACTTCGCTAGTGAACTTTATGACGCTATGGGTTATGGTAAGATTGAAGATGCTACTTGGCCAGAAGTTGATGAGTCTGCACTTGTGCTTGATGAAATTGAAATTCCTATTCAAGTAAACGGTAAGATGAGAGGTGTTATAAAGGTAAACTCTTCTGCTTCACAAGATGAGATTTTAGAAGTGGCTAAGGCTAATGATGAAATTGCTAAGCATTTAACCGGTAATATTGTAAAGGTTATCTATGTTCCTAAGAAGATTTTAAATGTTATTATGAAATAAGATTTTTAATGTTAATAAATAAAAAAACGGAGTTATCTCCGTTTTTTTTATGGTTATATTTTTTTATGGTTATATTTTTTTTATGGACTCCGTCCAAACCTGCAAGGAACTTAGTTTATATTTTATGGACGCTGTCCATACCTGCAAGGGTTCTTAACCCTTGACCCAAGTTAAAATTTATTTTTGCAAAATAAATTTTTTGGATAGACTTGTCAAAACGCTCACGCATTTTGCCTGAGACCTACATTATTAATGTTAGATAAAAAATTATAATTGATTATTTATGGGGTTTCACCCCAAACCCTATAAGGGTCGCAACCCTTAACCTGAGTTTTATTATATGGACGCTGTCCA
>JAFTMY010000033.1 GCA_017452165.1 Clostridia bacterium
TAGTTTTTACTTATATTAATTATTTATTTTACATCGATATTGACTCTTTTTTTCTCTTTATATATCATCTATTTTACTAAGTGAAATCAACTTATAATTAATAAAGACATCACCCATTTACCTAGCAATAATTAATATTTTTATTTAATTAAAATTTATAAAATCAACTTAAAAACTATATTTTTTCGCATAAAAAACAATGTCTTTTAAGTGTTTCAATTTCTAAAAATAATCACCAAAATATAATAAAAATAAGTATAAAATAGTTTTGATTATAATACATAATTTGATACAATAAAAATAATAGGAGTATACAATGATACAATTTGATTTACAAGAAGATGAAAGAGTTCTCGCAGAAACTGAAAAGGTGAAATTTGATGATGAAAATAAATTTAGCAAAGCAATTTTAACAAACTTAAATATTATTCAAATTAAAGAAGGTGGTATTTTTAATAAAACGAAAAATGTTTTAAAAACTCCCCTTTCTGATATAAAAGTTGTTAATGGATATTTGCAAGTTTTGTATAAAAGAGACGGTCTCACCCATCATTTACATATATATTTAAAATCTCAATATATTGATTTAATATTTAAGAAAAAAAGTGAAGCAACACAATGGTTAAACGAAATTAATAAAATATTAGTTCTCGACCCTATCGAAAAAGAAAAACTAGCAAAAATTGAAGAAAAAGAACAACAAAAGTATGAACAAAAAGAGCAACAATTTCAAGAAAAGATAAAAAAACAACAAGAAAAAGACCAAGAAAAAAAAGAGAGAATAATTGAGAAAAAGCAAGATAAAAAGGAATCAAAAGAATTCTTTAAAAACCTTAGGGAGCGAATAGTAAAATATACTTTCCCTGAAAAAATCAATTCTAAATGTAAAAGTTGTGGTTATCCAAACTACGGAAAAATTGGTTCTGAAATAACTTGTAAAAATTGTGGTATCGAACAAGTTATTGAAGAAAATAAACTTAAAGATGTCAATTATAAATGCAAATATTGTGGATATCAAAACCACGGAAAAGTTGGTTCTGTATCAACTTGCAAAAATTGTAGTGAAACTCAAGTTGTAGAAGAAAACAAATTTTAATCACATCTAAAAAAGGAGTTATTATGAATAATCTTGAAGAAGTGAAAAAATATATATTATCTCGTGAACCTATTTTTCATCACAGAGAATATACCAATTCAAGAGAAGACGTTGAAAACGAAACAACTGAAGATTATTTTGAAATAAGTGCAAGTGGCTGTTACTTTTCAAGAGATTTTGTTTTAGATTATCTTGAAAAAAGATACAAAGAAAGTCCAATAGATGATATGATAAAAGATAACTGGCAAGTCCAAGATTTTCAAATCAAAGAAATTGCTCCTGAACTTTATTTAGTAAACTACACCCTATATGGACAAAACCGTGTAACTAAGCGAGGCGAAATATGGAAAGGAAATATAAATGATGGATTAAAAATAATGTATCATCAAGGAACAGTTGTTGTTTCAAATTAAATAAAATAAAAAAATATTTCTTTAAAATTTTTATAATATTTATAAATAACAAAAACACACAATACAATTATTGTGTGTTTTTTATTATACTATGCTTTAGTTTTTAAATAGTTTGTGCATTTTATAAAAAATGCAATTTGATTAGGATTTAGTTCTTTAATCTCAACCATTTTTTCTAATTCTTCCTTAGAAAACCAACGAACCTCAGTCAACTCTTCTTTTTGGATATTCAACTCATTTAAATCTAAATCAAGTTTTATATAGAACATTTTATAACAATCTGTTCCGTCGCAACCCTCATTAAACAATTCAATAGATTGCCCTGAAATATCTATTCCAAGTTCTTCTTTTACTTCGGTTATCATACCTTCAAGGGGCGTCTCGCCTGACTTTGGGTGTCCACCAGTAATACCCCAATCTCCACCCTTCTCAGGCACTCTTTTTTGCATTAAAAACTTACCTTCGCTGTTTTGAATTGCAATCATAACAACCATTGGATAATATCCATTAGGAATAGGATCTCCTTTAAAATAAGTTTTATCAGTTAATTCACTTTTTTCATTATACAAATCTCTTTTTTCTCTAACCATATTATCTCCTAAATTACAATTGATAGTATACGTTATTACAAACTTAAAGTCAATTTTTAAATAAAAATTTATATCTAATTAATTATTGATTAATTATTGAAACTTAATAAAAAATATGATAATATTATAATATAAATTCTATAAGGAGCAATTTATGGATATTTCACAATTAATTGGACTTGCAGATGTTAAAGAACAACAAGCATTTGCTTTTACAAGTATATATAATGGAAAAGTGCCTGTTGATGAACTTCAAAAAGGTATTGATGATTACTGCAACGAAATGGCAAAATCTTTCATAACTCAGCACAAAACCAATCTTCTTGATGAGGATTTAAGAAAGAGATTAAGAAAGCATATTTTAAATATTGGTGCAGATAAAAAACATAGTGGACATAGATTTTATGAAGCACTTTACAGTCACCTCAATTCTTTAGAAAACGAATTATCAAAAAATCAAGGTGAGAGAACTTTGTAATTTTATAAAATTTAACAATTAAAAAACTGATAAGAACTCAATCTTATCAGTTTTTTTTAAATAAAATATAATTACATTTCAGGCTCAATTACCTGCGAATTTGGAGCAAAACTTCTATAAATAGCAAGTTGTGTTTTTATACTTTCTAAATCTCTTTTATCAACACCAACATATGTGATTCTAAATTCAGAAATAACCGCTGAAATTTCAGAAATAGCCTTTTCAACATCAAACTTTCTATCAAAATTATTTACAAAATCATAAGTTTCATACTCTTTTTTAACAGCAATGAATTGATTATATTGAGCAACTAAATTTTCATTTTGTGAATTTTCAAGTGCAATTTTATATTGTTCTTCAAGTTCTGCAAGTCTTTCCATTCTCTCTGTCTTTACTTGCTCTCTCTTTGCTTTTTCATTTTGTTTATGTTTATAAATATAGTGATTTGGACGCATATTTTCCCTCCTTATAGTATTAAATTTAAAATAATTTAAAACTATAATTTAATTTTATATATTATAACATTAAATATTTATATTGTCAATATTGACCCAATTAATACAATAAAAACAAAGAAAAACAATAAAAAATACCATAAATTAATGGAATTTTATAGCATTTTTGCGTTTTTTTATAAAATATTAACCATAGCAACGTTGATATCTTTTCACTTCTTCATCTTCAAATGTTATAGTAAAAAATTCATTTTCTGTTGGATTAGGTCTAGTAGCAAATCCTCCTACATTACATAATTGGATAGTTCCTACAAGAGACCTATCTCTTCCATATTCTCTTAAAAATTTAGATGTTACTTTTATTGACCTAATTTTTTTGGTAGGTTTTACCTTTACAAAATATATCGGCATATAGTATATACTTCCATCTTCACCCTTATATCTATTTTCACCTATCGAAAAAATTTCTTCAAATAATTCTTTTTCATCTAATTCATCATTTTGATGCATACCTCACACTCCCCCCTTATATATTACATTTTAACATATAAAAAATTATAATTCAATTATTTATTAATAAAATTAAATAATAAACAAAAATCATTTTTATTTTATGTTATAAATGTGATATAATGGAGAAATATTACATATTTTTTTTTAAAAAAAATATATTTAAAAATAAATAGGAGATAACTATGAAAGTTTTAATTTCAAACGAAGAAATTGTAGAAATAAGTAAAAAAATCGGTGCTAAACTTAGTGAAAAATTTGCAGGAAAATTTCCTGTTGTTGTTTGCGTTTTAAAAGGTGCTGCACCTTTCCATGCTGAACTTGTAAAACATATATCTATTGATATGGAAGTTGACTATATTCAAGTTAGCAGTTATATAGGAAAAGAGTCAACTGGTGTTATAACATTTAAAAAAGACCTTGAAGTTGACATTACCGGAAGAGATGTTATAATTGTTGAAGATATAGTTGACACAGGAACAACACTTAATGCATTAACAACTGAACTTAGCAAAAGAAATCCAAACTCACTTACTTTTGTTTCACTTTTAGATAAGCCAAGCAGAAGAAAAATGGAAGCAAAAGCAGACTATGTGGGAAAAACTATTGATGATCTTTTCGTTATTGGTTTTGGACTTGACCTCGACCAAAAATATAGAAATTTAAAAGATGTTTATATTTATGATGAAGATTAATTTTAAATACTAAAATATTAATTATTTAACATTCTTACATAAAAATCCCTTAAAATATAGAATTTTAAGGGGTTTTTATGTTGTTTTTATAAACTTTTGCGTTTTTTATAAACTTAGCCTGCTATATCAACTGAAAACTCATCATTATTTATGCTACCATAATAAACAATTGAATGACCAAAAAAGATATCATCATCATCTAAATAAAATGTATAATCCTCTCCTGAAATATTTATATCTAAATAACTATTTTCTATTCTTTTTACAATATCATTTTCAGTAAAAATTATATCATTATCTTCATTCCACTCATTTGCAAGTTCAAGAATATCTTTTGCAATATTTTCTAAAATTGTTTTAAAAAGTTTTTCAAAATCTCTAAGTATATACTTTACAGTATCAATATTATATATTAAATTTTGACTATCATTTTTAAAAGATATACTAACATTACGATTATCTATTTTGAACTTTGCCTCATATTCATCAAGTTTAAAATTATTATTATAAACAAAATAAATATCTTCTATTATAAGTGGTTTCTTTTGTTTTAAATTTAGAATTTTATCTTTTACTTTCTCACAATTTATTATTTGTGGAATAAAGTATTTTTCATTTTTAGTTATTATATTTAAACTACCATTATCAGTTTTTTTAGAAATATTTACAATACCATAATTTGTTGTTTCTTCATTATTTATTATTTTTACATCTTCAATTTCTTCTGGATTTATTTTTATTGTTTTATCCATAACCAAATATAGATAACCATTTTCAAAATATATTGCATCACTTTGAAAGTTATTGTTTGTTAAAATTTGTTTTTTTGATTTGTTAATTAATGGAATCATAAAAAGGAAAAAGACACTACAAAAAAGCATTAATCCAACAGCCATAACCTTAAATATTTTATCGTCCTCATCTGCTTTTATAAACATTAAAATTATTGCCATTACTAAAGATAATGTTGATAAAAAAATCGCAGCCCAAAAACCTTTTTTAAAAACACTTTCTTTTTCTTTATACCTAAATCCAATCATAATTTTTTCTTGTGTAATCATAAGAAACACCTTCTTTATCTTTTAATTTTCTTCATAAACATAAGTTCCTGGACCATCTGCAACCATTTCAATCTCCATATAAGTTCTAAATGCACCAGTTGCAACATTTATTTCTTCTTTTAATATATCAACAACTTTGCTATAAAGTGGTTCAGCCTGCTCAGGTCTTGCCGCTGTTATAAAATCAGGTCTATTCGTCCCCTTTAAATTTGAACAAAGTGTAAAATTACTAACAACCATAATTTCACCTTTTATATCAAAAATATTTTTATTTGTTTTTCCATTTTCATCATCAAATATTCTAAGTTTGAGAATTTTTTGCGCTATTTTTTCAGCAATTTTTTCATTATCAGTTGTTGCCACTCCAAGTAATACCAACATACCATTTTTTATTTCACTATACTTTTCCCCCTCAGAATAAAGGACACACTTTTTCACTTTTTGAACAACAATTTTCATAATTTTCTCCAATTAAGTAATAATAAAAATAATATATCATAAAAATCCGTTTAAATCAAATGCAATTAAAAACAATATATGCTATAATTTATTTTATATAAAAATATTATTTATAATATTAATGGATTATTATTTAAGGAGTTTTTTATGAGCCATAAAATAAGTGAAACAGAATGGAATATTATTATGCAAAAAAGATTAGATGAAATCGTTGATAATTCAAATGATTTATGTGATATTTTTGATGTTCAAGGAACAAAGGATTCCTGCATTACTAAAATGCACGAAAAAACACAACATTTTTCAAATATAAGCAAAGATGAACTTTTATTTGTTGCAGAAAATTTAACTAAACTAATTTATACCACACCTCTTTACGATGATTTTTTTGATATAAAAACTAGAAATGATGGAAAAGGTAGCGAACTTATATTTTTTACAGATAAATATGAATTAAAAAAATATCAAGAATCACACGATAATTGTCCTTATCTATGTTTAAGATTCCGTGACATAATAACTTTGAAAAACGCTTTTGAAATTGATATTATTACAGTATTTTTCTCTAATAGTTATTATCTATCATTTTCGGTTGCTAATATTGATAGTTTTTATAATGTTTATGCTTATGAAAATATTAATTCATCTTCTACATATATAGTAGGAATTCCAAGCGAATCATACACAGAAGCAATAGAAGAACTTTCTCCAACATTTTTTGAATTTAAAGAAATTGAAAATGTTTGGCTCTATCATGTTGCAGAAATGAAAAACAAGGAAACATCAGTTGTTGACAACAATTATGAAGAAATTTATGATGTTTTTGTTGTAAAGATGCCTGAAAATAAATATATAACAATTAGAGATATTATCGAAAGCATTATAAAACAAACAAATAATACTAATATTAAAGTTGTTCTTTATAACTCAGATATGGGTATGCATTTACTTAAAACAGAAATTGCTCCTATATACACAAAAGAATAATAATAGGAATTACTATGAAAAGTTATCTTAATTTTACAAAAAACGTAAATCCATATTTAAAAAATTATATTGAAACTAGTATTTTTCCAGAATATGAAAAAAATGATAAGGGACATGGAATATTACATATTTTAGAAGTTATTAGAAGAGCCTTTGAATTAAATAATTTACTTAAATTAAATCTTGATGAAAATATTATTTATACTATCTCAGCGTGTCATGATAACGGAAAATATATAAACCATGAAATTCACGAAAAAATAGCAGCAGAGCGTTTCTTTCAAAATGAAAAATTTAAAGATTTTTTTACTGATGAAGAACGTCTTATAATTAAAGAAGCAATAGAAGACCATAGGTCTTCTCATAATCAAAATCCAAGATCTAATTATGGTAAACTAATATCTTCAGCCGACAGAAACAGCACCATTGAAATCGTATTTATACGCAGTTTTTTTGTTGGACAAGACAGAACCCCTGATATGATAATAGAAGATTTTTTAGATTTTACACTAAATAGATTAAGAAAAAGATACAGTAATGATAATCCTGAAAATATGTTTTATAGTGATGAAAAATACGAAAAATTTTTAAAAGATATGCGTAAACTTTTAAGCAATGAACATGAATTTAAAAAACAATATTGTGCTATAAATCAAATAAAAAATAGAACAAAAAAACTTATAGAAGAAAAAGGTGTTATTATATAAAATATTATATAAAAAAACATCTAACTATATAAAAAACGCAAAATATACTATTTATTTATATAAAAAGGAGTAAAAAATGCTATTATACGAATATTTTTCATATAAAACACTTTTTTATTTTATAAAAGGAAATCTTGAAATAGACTACACAAAATTCAAAGAATGCGAATTTGAAGATGAAGATGGAATCCCTACAAAAAAATACACAAAAGAACATTTAGAGAGTTGCTTTGATAATCTATTTTATGGAGATAAAGCCATAACAGTTATAAAAACAAAATATGGTTCATTTATTTATCATAAAGCAGATGACCACGAATATATTAAAAGTTTCTTAAAACAAAATTCAATTAAAAAACCTTGTGGTATATTTGGCTCATACAGAACAACCAATGTATTCACTTTTGGAATTGCTGAAAATGGTGAAATCCAAAGATATTTTTACACTGATGATGAAGATGCGATAGATGAAGGCGCACCTACTGAATTTGAAAAAGATAGACCATTTACTTATTTACTAGACTCTACTGAAAAAAATTGTAAATCAATAAACGAAGATTATATTTTTGATTATGCAAAATGGTTTACTGGTTTTGATATTGAAAATGAAGATGTTGAAATTCTAGATATGAAAACCTATTATCCTTGTGAGTTTAGTGGCATTCTTTCTAAGAATATTGAAAAAGAAATTACTCACAATTTAATGAAGGCAGGCACTGATACTATAGGTATTTTTGTATCTTATAATAAAGCAGAAAAACAAGTTGTAATCGCTGCTGAAAACATAATAGATAAAGAAACTCGATACCCTATTTACTGCGACACAGTTAGTTTCATTAATAATAAAAAAGAAATTGATTTATCACTCAGAAGATGTCTTCAAGCAATTTCAACTCTTGACCTTAAAACTGAAAATAAGACAATGACATCAATCTATGATTTTTATAATGATATTCATGATGAAAATGCTAGTATTGCCAATATTACCATTGATATTGAGCGAAAATTTTTAGTAGCAATTTTTAGTTATACAAAAAATGGAAAAACAACTAAGTCAAGATTTTGTTTTCCAAGTTATAATATGTTTTATAGTCTTCCTAAAAGAATTTTGAAAAAAATTAGAAAAAGAGTTATAAAGTTTATTAAATAAAAACAATAATAATTATATTAACTATGGAGAAAAATAATATGCAAAACAAATATAAATATATACTTTTTGATTTAGATGGAACACTTCTTAATTTAGACACAGATGAACTTGTTTCTAGGTATTTTAAAACAATGACGCAGTTTTTATCAAATAATGGTTATGACGCAGAAAAAATAATTGCAGGTATTCAAAGTGGAACTTATGCAATGATTAAAAATGATGGCTCAATCACCAACGAAGAAGCACTTGCTCAAGCCTTTTTAAAATCTTATCCTTGCGATATAAACGATTTTAATAATTTAATGAATAGATATTACACAGAAGAATTTGATAAAATAAAATCAATTGTAACTTACGAAGAAGAAACAAATTTAATGATTAATAAACTTAAGGAAAATGGTTATAAATTAATTTTAGCAACCAATCCACTATTTCCAAGAATTGCTACTTTAAAACGAATTGCTTGGGCAGGTCTTTCCCCTAGTGATTTTGAAATAATCACAACTTATGAAAAAGAATACTTTTCAAAACCAAATACTAAATATTATGAAAGTATACTAAATAGAATCAAAGAAAAACCAAATGACTGTATAATGGTTGGAAATGATGCACAAGAAGATATGTGTGCTGAAGAAATTGGACTTGATGTTTTTTTAGTAACAACTAATATTTTAAATAGAAAAAATAGAGATATCTCAAACTACAAACAAGGTTCTCTTAAAGATTTTGAAAACTTTATTTTTAGTTAAATTTTTAATTAATTTAGATTTCTATTCTTTTAATTATAAAAATTTTATTAATTATTACACAAATAAATGAATTTGTTATAACAAAAAACGCAAAATGCTATATTTTTTTAAAAAAATATAGCATTTTTTATTTAATTTAGCATATTTCACTATAATTAATGTAAAAAATATAAATTGTATTTTAAGATTCTTTTTACTTGATATTATATTTTTATAAATATATAATTAGACTATAAATCAAAGGTGGATATATTTATGAAACACATTTTAATTGTAGAAGATGATTTAGATATTGGAGATATTCTTGAAGAAAGTTTAAAAAAGGAAAATTATAAAACAAGTAGAGCATACTCAGGAACAGAAGCGATTTTATTTTTAAAATCAACTACTCCTGATTTAATTTTACTTGATTTAATGCTTCCAGGAATTTCAGGAGAGGAAATAATTTCTAAAATAAATAATATTCCAATTATTGTGTTAAGTGCAAAAACTGATACAACTGATAAAGTTAATGCTCTTCTTAGTGGAGCATGTGATTTTGTAACTAAACCATTTAATCTAGATGAACTTTTAGCAAGAATTACAGTTGCACTTAGAAATAAATCTGAAAAAACAAGTATATTAACTTTTGACGAAATTAAAATTAATATCTTATCAAATCAAGTTTATATCAATGATATTGAAATTAGATTAACAAAAACTGAATTTGTTATTTTAAAGAAATTAATGCAAAATCCATCTCAAATCGTTACAAAATCACTTATTTTAGATGAAATTTGCGATTTTTTACCAAAATGCACTGAAGATTCTTTAAAGATTCATATTAGTAATTTAAGAAAAAAACTTAGAGAAATTAATGGAAAAGATTATATTGAATCAGTTTGGGGTATTGGTTTTAAATTAAAAAAATAAATCTTTACGATTTCTTTACTATTTTTTTACTGTTTTCTTTACATAATAATATTACCATATTTTTACAAGGAGGAACTTTATGGAAAATATTATAGTTACAAATAATCTTTGTAAAAAATATGGTAAATTTCAAGCACTTGACAATGTTTCAATTACGATTAAAAAAGGTGGAATTTATGGTCTAATTGGAAAAAATGGTGCTGGTAAAACAACACTTCTTAGAGTAATTAGTGGACTGCAAAATCCAACTAGTGGAAAGTACTCTTTATTTGGTGTTGATTACAAAGATAAAAACATTACAAAACAACGAAGAAAAGTTGGAGCAATTATTGAAAAGCCATCAATATACCTAGATATGAGTGCAACTGAAAATTTAAAGCAACAATGTTTAATTCTTGGAATTCCAAATTTTGATGATATTCTAAAAATTTTAAAACTTGTAGGACTTGATAACGCCGGAAAAAAACCTGCTAAGAATTTCTCTCTTGGTATGAAACAGAGACTTGGCATTGCAATCGCACTTGTAGGCAATCCTGATTTTATCATATTAGATGAGCCGATTAACGGACTTGACCCACAAGGTATAATTGAAATTCGTGAACTTATTTTAAAACTTAATAAGGAATTTGGTATCACCTTTTTAATATCAAGTCATATCCTTGACGAACTAAGCAAGGTTGCAACAGATTTTTATTTTATTAACAACGGAAAAGTTATAAAGGAAATTAATTCTAAAGAACTTTCAACCATTTGCAAAAAAATCACACAAATTGAAGTTGATGATGTTAAAATCGTTTCATCAATTTTAACAACTGAAAATATAAATTTTGATGTTATATCAAATACTCAAATTAATATTTACAGCAATATTGTTTTATCTGAATTAATTTCTAAATTAAGCAAAGAAAACTGCACAGTCATTTCTTCTACTATAAAAAATGAAAGTTTAGAAAGTTACTTTTTAAACTTAATAGGAGGTGAAGATAATGATTAAGTTATTATATGCTGGATTTAGACGCTATACAAAAAGTTATTTATTTTGGATTGCTTTTGCACTTAACATTGTTTTAGCAATCGTTTGTGGAATGAATACACGCTCATTTTATTTAGAAGATTTTTATTTAATTATTCAACTCAGTATCTTGGCAATTCTATTTACATTTTATGTTGGTAGAGAAAATGATGAAGGATTATTTAGAAACAAAATCATTATAGGACACTCAAAAGGTTCAATATACCTTTCTGAAATTATTTTAGGATTATCTATATCATTAACCTATTCTCTAACTTATTCTATTGTATTTATATTAATAAATAATTATATCTTTTATTCTACTATTATGTGGGCATTAACAAAATTTTTCTTTAATTACATTTTATTAGTGCTTACTTTTACAATAGTATACATTACAATTGCTTGCTTAGTTCCAAAAAAAGCAATAACAGCAATTATCAATGTTTTATTAATATTTGCAATTGCCTTTTTGGCTTATAATATAGATAATAAATTAAGTATACCTGAATACATAACAGTATATGAATATGAAACTGTTACTGAAACTGATGAAAATGGAGATACCTATACTTTTATGCAACCTATACCAGGCTCTGAGCATGAAGTATATAATGAAGATTATATTGATGGATTTCAAAGAAAAGTGTATTTGCTTGCTTTTAACATACTTCCTAGTGGTCAAATCATTGATGATATTTTTATAATGAATGATTATTTTGGATATCATAATGTAGAAGAAAATAAACAATTTTTAGAACCAATTACAAAAGAATCCCATAATACAATTAATGTAAATTTATTATTTTCTATCTCAAGCATTATTGTTTTAATTCCTATTGGATATTTCTTATTTATCAAAAAACAATTCAAATAAATTTAAGGAGAACTCAAATTGAAATACTTATTAATTATTCTTTTAATAATTTCTATAATTATAAATATTTTTCAAGCATTAAAAATTTATAATTTAAAAAAATCAATTAAGCAAATATGTATTTCATTTGAGGATAACCTAAAAGATGATACAAATACATTAATAGATACTTTATCTCGTGATAAGTATATTACAACTTTAGTTTCAACTATTAATACAGAACTTAAAAACCTTAAAAAACTAAAACAACAATTTATAAATGGTGACAAGGAATTAAAAAATTCTATAACAAATATTTCTCACGACTTAAGAACACCACTAACAGCAATAAGTGGATATCTGTCACTACTTGAAAAAGAAAAAGATTCTGAAATAATTTCAAATTATATATCTAAGATAAAAAATAAAGTTGAAGTTTTAACAAAACTAATTGAAGAATTTTTTAATTACTCAATTGTTACAACGACTAATAACCTTATTATTGAAGAAATCAATTTAAATAATGTTTTGGAAAACACTATTGCTTCATTTTACGATGAATTAACAATTAATAATATTTCACCTACAATAAAAATTTGCACTACCCCAGTAATTAAAAAATTAGATAAAGTCGCATTAACAAGAATTTTTTCAAATATAATTTCAAATGCAATTAAATATAGTGATGGAAATTTAAATATTGAACTTAATGAAGATGGTAAAATAACTTTTTCAAATACATCATCAAAATTATCTAATGTTGATGCAAATAAATTATTTGATAGATTTTATACTGTCGATACTGCTAGTAAATCCACAGGACTTGGATTATCTATTGCTAAAATCTTAGTAGAAAAATTAAATGGTAAAATATCTGCAAATTATAAAAACAATACCATTTTTATTGTAATTAATTTTTAAAAAACGCAAAAACACTATGTTTTTCTTAAAAAATATGGCATTTTTTATTATATATTTAAATTTTTATGCAAATTTAATATTTTTGTCAAATTTAAAAATGTTTAATCTATTATGTTAATTTCATCTTAAAAATAATTATATTTTTTAATTAATAAAATTTATTACTTTGTCTATTTATATCAAAATTTAATTGATTACAAAATTTATCTTATATAAAAATATTTGACATTTTTGTTATATTAATATAAACTAAAATTAGAAAGGAAACGTAGAAATACATCTGTGGTCGGGTGAAGCGTATTTTGTAAACAAGTTTTGCAGATAACTAAAATACGTTCAGCCTTGTAGCAATTTTATTGCTTTCAAAGCATTTTTCCTTTCTTTTTTTATGAGTGTATTAGATTTAATTTTAGAAGAAAAAAAGTGGCTCGAATTTTTAGATTATAAGATAACTCAATCAAATCTTTCAAAAATTGAAGAGCAAGAACTTAAGGAATTTGTTTTAAATAAAAATTATTTACCAATTGCAACAAGCATTTTTAAAGGTGAATATTCTTTTTCTTTTCCCAAAAAATCTTTAATTAATAAAATGGGATCAACAAAAAAAAGAGTTGTTTACACTTTTAATAAAAATGAAAATTTGATTCTTAAATTCATTGTTTATCTAATGAAAGATTACGATAAATTTTTTGCTAGTAACTGCTATGCCTTTAGAACTGGACAAACTGTAAAAAAAGCATTAAATCACATTATCTCCACTCCAAATATTGACGATTACTATGCTTATAAACTAGATATTAGCAATTATTTCAATACTATATTAGTTGATAAGTTTCTACCAATACTAAAAAAATTTCTAAATGATGAAAAACTTTTTAATTTATTTAAAAATATCCTAACAAATAATAAATGTTATTATAATAATGAAATCATTGAAGAAAATCGAGGTGTTATGGCAGGAACTCCCTTTTCAACAATACTTGCAAATATCTATCTAACCGATATCGACAAATATTTTGAAAGTAATAACATACTGTATGCAAGATACTCTGATGACATTATAATATTTTTAAAAACTATAACAGAAATTGAAGATTATAAAAATATTTTAAAATTCAAACTAAAGAATAAAAGTTTAAAAATTAATACAAATAAAGAAATATTATTCAAACCACACACTTCATGGAATTTTTTAGGATTTAGTTATAATAACAAAGAAATTGACTTATCTCCAATAACATTACAAAAAATAAAAGATAAAATAAGAAGAAAAACAAGAGCAATTTATAGATGGAAAATAAAAAATAATAAATCAACAGAGCATTCAATTAAAGTTTTAATTAGAGTCTTTAATAATAAATTTTATAGGGAAACAAACACAAAAGATTTAACTTGGTGTAAGTGGTATTTCCCTATTATTACCACACATAAAAGTTTAAAAATTATTGACGAATACCTAATAAGTTATTTAAGATTTTTAAGCAGTGGAAGATTTACTAAAAAGAATTTTAACATTACTTATAATTATTTAAAATCACTTGGTTTTAAAAGTTTAGTTAACGAATATTACAAATTTTTAGAAAAATAAACATAATTTACATAATTTTTATTAATTTTTTAATTAAATGTGCGTTTTTATTAATATTTGGATTATAATTTAATTATAAAAAAATATTTATCATTTTTGCTTTTATCAGTAATAAAATATTTAACAAAATAATAAAATATAAATATTAAAAAAGGAATCAAGAAAATGGAAAATGAAAACTTTTTAAAAATATATTCAAAAAAAGAATGGCTACTTTGTCTGCTACTAGGATTTTTTATTGGACTTGCTGTTGTTGCACCTGGAATAAGCGGAGCAACAATTGCTATAATTTTTGGACTTTATACAAAACTTTTATATTCTTTTGAAAATATATTTAAAAAATTTAAAAGTTGTTTTTTATTTTTACTCCCTGTCGGAATTGGACTTGTAATAGGTTTTGTTTTTGGATTTTTCGTTATTCAAAAATTATTTGAAATTATACCATTTATTATTATTTGCCTTTTTGCAGGTCTTATGATTGGTTCATTCCCTGCTGTAAAAGATGAAATTAAAAATGTTAAATTTGATTGGAAAAAGATAACTCTTTTTATTATTGGAATAATTATTCCTGTTGCAATTGGAATAATTTCAGTTTTGCTTAATGATAGTTCTTCTGAACCAATTAATGCTTCATTGCCTCTTATTATCGCTTATTTCTTTATGGGGTTCACAGTCAGTTTAACTCAACTAGTTCCAGGACTTTCTTGTTCAGCACTTCTTATGGCTTTTGGACAATTTGGAGCAATTCTTGCTTCAGTTCATCTTGATTATCTTTTAGATAATCCTATGGTTGTAGTTGCCATTGGTTCACTTGGAATTGGATTTATTCTTGGAATAATTGTATTTTCAAAACTAATCAATAAACTTATTGAAAAAAAGCGTGATGCAACTTATTCTACAATCGTTGGACTTTCACTTGGCTCAATATTTAGTATGCTTGTAAACCCAGAAATCTTTGCCGTATACAAATCTTGGACATCACCTAAAACCGCTTTAATTGATATATTAATCGGAACAATCTTGCTTGTAATTGGAATCATATTAACCTATGCACTTGTAAAATGCCAAAGAAAAAAAGATTCAGAAAAAGAAAATAATTTAAACAACAATTCATTAAATTCTACTAACAATTAAAAACAACATCATATTCACCATTGACAAAAAGTTATGATTTTGTTATTATAAATGTATGGATAAGAAAGAAAATTTTTATGTGTTTTTAGATATTGATGGTGTTCTTT
The DNA here is from genome assembly GCA_017452165.1 of Clostridia bacterium. Lineage (GTDB taxonomy): Bacteria > Bacillota > Clostridia > Christensenellales > UBA1242 > RGIG1681. The sequence continues at coordinate 15,881 of JAFTMY010000033.1, forward strand.
GGGATTGGGTTTGGCGTCTTGATCAGATAGATAAAGGTAAGATTAAAAATAAATCTTTTATTTCAGAATTTAAACCCAAAAGTGTTTCTGCGCTTGACAATTTGCTTGAGCGTTTAAATGAAAAATATGATACAAAACTTGTAATTTCTTCCACTTGGAGAAGCAACTTAGAATTTACCGAAGAGACACTTAAACAAAATGGTTTTAAATATAATGGCCCACTTTATTCTACACCTATTACAGGTGGAAAAAGAGGTGAAGAAATTTTACAATATTTAAGTGATAAACCTAAGGGGAAAATTTTAATTATCGATGATGAATACAATGATTTTAAGAAATATTTTAAGCCTGAGCAAATTATAAAAACCTCCCTTTTCGAAGATTCTTTATCGCAAAAACATATTGATAACTGGTTAGATAAATCAAAAGTATTAGAAGATGAAGCAACATTTGGACAATAACTTAATTTAATATAAAAAAATCAAAAAATAGTGCAAATTTACATAATTTAGCACTATTTTTTTACTATATTTCAATTTAATTTGCAGTTATTTATAAAATTATATTAATAAATAATTTTTAATTATTTCAATTATTTCTTCTACTGTTACATTTAAAATAGTGAAACCTGCTTCTTTTTTATGTCCACCTCCACCTAATAGTTCTGCAATCTTATTTGCATTATCACTTTCATTTGTCATAACTTTTCCAATAATTTTATTATCTTGTTTTATAAGCACAATAAATGTTTTTATTTCATCTATAACCCTTAAATCTTCTGCTAATTTTTTTACAATTTGATTATGAGTTAAATTCTTATAACACTCATCATTTTTATCTATAATTAAATAATGAAAACCACAATATTTTATATTATTTACAGCACTTGAAAGTGCTTTAACTTCATACATTGTTCTTGATTTATAAGTCTCACTAATTATTTTGCTATAATCAATCCCAAAGTTTACCAACTTTTGAGCAACTAAAAGTGTTTTATCATCTATTCTTCTTGAAAAACAATTGGTATCATTAAGCATACCTGCATAAATCATTTCACAAATATCATTTTCAAATAAACTTTCTTCTTCCAACATTTCAAAAATCATTTGACAAGTTGAACTTGTTTTAGAATTTGAAAAAGTGTAATTTGCCTCATATTTATTATCTTGATGATGGTCAATATTAAAAGTCATTTTTGCATTATCAAAATATTTTTCAAAATCCCCTAATCTCTTTTTTTCATTAAGGTCAAGTGCAATAAAACAGTATTTATTTTCATCTATATTTTCAATAACTAATTTCATTATTTCTTGATTTACCCATAAAAATTCACTTAAATCACTGTTTTTTAATAAAACTTTTGCGTTTTTTCCTAATTTGTTTAATGTTAAACAAAGAGCCATTGAAGAACAAAATGAATCTTGATCAGGTTTTAAATGACCAGCAATATAAACAGGCTCGCTTATGTTTTTTATTAAATTCCATATTTGTTTTTTATTTAAATTTTTATTTTCCATAATCTTATTCCTACTTTATTTTTATTTGTAATTTTTATTAGTATATCTATTTTTTTTAGTTTATTACAAATAAAAATACCTATAATTTAAATAATTTTGTAAATTAAATTATAGATATTTTTTATTAAATATTAAAACATTTTTGAACTTGTTTATGCTCACCAAGAACAAGTAAATTTTTGTTTTCATCTAAAACAAGGTCTGGTGTTACATTTGAATTTATCTTACCATTTTCCTTTATTGCTAAAATATTGATTTTAAATTTCTTTCTAATATCAATTTCTTGAATACTTTTTCCAACCCAATCTAAAGGAGTTGAAACTTCAAAAATAGCATTTAATTCATCAAGTTCAATATAATCAAAAATATGGTCTGAACTATAACGAATAGCCGCCCAATTAGCGAGTTGTTTTTCAGGATAAATAATTTCA
>JAFTMY010000034.1 GCA_017452165.1 Clostridia bacterium
TTATTAAAAAAAATAATATTATTAAAATTTCATACACATAAAAATGAGTTATATTAAGAGCTAAATCGCTCAATAAATAAAACTCATTTTTTATAATATAATTTTTATTACCTATTATTTATATTTAATATTCTTTAATAATTCTTCAAATAACACCATAACATTTTTTGTAATAGGGTCTTCATCTAAATCCATTTCACCAACTTTTAAAGTTTCAGTAGGATAATCAAATGGACCTACACTCATTACAACCTGATAAAAATCTTTATACTGTGGTTCAATAAAAAAAGCATTGAAACTTCTAATTACCTTTTTATTATTTGGCATAATAATATCTTGAATATAAATCTTAAATCCAAAATCATCACTATCAAAATCTTGATAATAGAAGAAAGTATCATCACCTGCTTCAAAACCTTGTTCCTTCATATATCTAAGTGTTCGCTCAATAACAAACTTTATTCTAACATTAATCTTTTCTTTTTCGTTCATTTTACCATCACTTGTTACTTGATACATAACCCCGTGATTATTATTTGTTAAAAAAACTGTTTGCTCGTTATCTGGTTCAACTTTTTTAAAACCATTAAAAAGCGGAATACTAAGAATCTTTGCGTGTTCTCTAAAATTTACATTATCGTTTCCCATAACCTGTCCCCTTTTTACACTATACTATTTTAATAAATTACATCTTCTTAAAATCTATTATTAATTTATGTAAATATATTATATCACAATTTTTTTACATATAAAATAATATTTAAGCATTGTTTAAAAATAATTTATAATCAATTTTTTTGTTATTGAATACTATATAATATTGTTTTATTATTTTGGTTTTATAATTAAGTCGACAAAAATTTAAAAGTTATGATATAATCTTTTTAGAGTTTAAAACAAATATAAAACACACAAGGAGTTTATTTATGGAAATTATTATTACAAAAAATTATGATGAATTAAGTGAGAAAGCATCTAAGATTATGCTCGATGTTATAAAAAATAACCCTAGCGCAGTTATTGGACTTGCAACAGGAACTTCACCACTTGGACTATACAACAACCTTATAAAAGACCACAAAGAAAATGGCACAAGTTACAAAGATATAAAAACAGTTAATCTTGATGAATATATGGGGCTTGATATTTCTAGTAACCAAAGTTATGTTTATTTTATGAGAGAAAATTTATTTAATCACTTAGATATTAATTTAAACAACACACACATTGAAAACGGTAAAGCAGAAGACCCTGCTAAAGAATGTGAAAGATATAATAATCTTCTTCACTCCTTAAAACAAGATATACAACTTCTTGGAATTGGTTCTGACGGACATATTGCTTTTAATGAACCAAATACTCCTTTTGGAAGTGAAACACACATTGCAGATTTAACCGAAAGCACAATTAAAGATAATTCAAGATTATTTAATAGTATTGATGAAGTCCCAACAAAAGCCTATACTATGGGTCTAAAAAACATTATGAACGCTAAAAAAATCTTAATTATTGCTAATGGAAAAAATAAAGCAAAAGCAGTTAGTGATATGGTAAACGGAAAAATAACTGAAGAAGTCCCTGCAAGTATACTTCAACTCCACCCTAACTGCACACTTATTGTTGACGAAGACGCAGGCAGTTTATTATAATATTTTTACTTCTTTCGTGGGTTCTACCCACACCCGTAAGGAACAAGTCCCTTAACCCTTATTAAATTTAATTTGTTCCAAATTAAATTTTGAGAATACTAAGAGCAAAACACTATCGTGTTTTGACAAGACTAAAACTCCAAAATTTATTTTGCAAAAATAAATTTTAACACGGGTCAAGTGTTACAAACCCTTGCAGGTTTGGACAGCGTCCATAAAAAACATATAGCAAGCCAACTAATTATAAAATTTCAATAAACATAGGAAAACAATATGAAAGGATTTATAGATATACCAGTATACATCTACGGTAAAGGCATAATAAAAACAAATATCGGTATTGAAAACGATAAAATAAAATATATAGGAAATGATAGCACAAACATAGAAAAAATTTGCGACATTAACGGTATTATGGTTGCAGGGTTTATAGATGAACACATACACGGTTGTGGTGGTTACGACACAATGGACGCTAATAAACTAGCACTTGAAACTATTTCTCAAAACTTAGCAAAAGAAGGCACAACTTCATTTTTAGCAACAACAATGACTCAAGATGAAAATAAAATAATAAAAACACTTTCTGTTATTAGTAAATATACAAATACCGACTTAGGTGGTGCAAACTTAATCGGTTGTCATTTAGAAGGACCTTTTATATCTGAAAAATACTGTGGTGCTCAACCTAAAGAATATATAAAATCACCTACTATCCCCTTAATGGAAAACTTTATTAATGTTTCACGAGAAACAATAAAAATCGTTACCTACGCACCTGAAAATGACACCAATAATACTCTTTTAAAATACCTTATAAGTAAAAACATTACTCCTTCAGCAGGTCATAGTAAGGCAAATTTTGACACCATACAAGATAGTTTAAATAACGGTTTAAAATGTATCACTCACACTTTTAACGCTCAATCACCTATTCATCACAGAGACATTGGTGTAGCAGGTTCAGCATTACTTTTTAACGAACTTGCAACTGAAATTATTTGTGATGGAATACACCTAAGTTATCCTGCAATTAAACTACTAATTAAAAACAAACCTAAAGACAAGATTATACTTATAACCGATTCTATTAGAGCAAAGTGGATAGATTCAAAAATATCAGAACTTGGTGGACAAACAGTTTATATAAATAATGGTAAAGCAACACTAGAAAATGGGACTATAGCAGGTAGTATTTTAAAAATGAATAATTCTATAAAAAATCTCGTCACTAAAGCAGGCGTGCCATTTACAGACGCCATAGACTACGCAACATATAATCCTGCTAAAAACTTAAATATGTTAGACACTATTGGAACTATAGAAGAAGGGAAACTTGCAAACCTTACAGTAATTGACAAAGACTTCAATATAACACTTACAATGGTAAACGGAAAGGTAATTTTCAAAATTTAAAATCTTTATTTTACCATTTATCAATCATCACTCATTATTTATAATTAAGGCTCAGGCAAAATACGACAGTGTTTTAACAAGTCTAACTTCCAAAATTTATTTCGCAAAAATAAATTTTAACTTAGGTCAAGGAATATATTTCCTTGCGGGTGTGGATAGAACCCACAAAAAAACGGAAAATACTCCGTTTTTTTTATTAAAAATTATAAAGATAAATTAGATTATTACTTTTCAAAATTTAAAATCTTTAATTTACTATTTATCAGTCATCACTCATTATTTATAATATAAGGCTCAGGCAAAATACGATAGTGTTTTGACAAGTCTAACTTTCCAAAATTTATTTTGCAAAAATAAATTTTAACATAGGTCAAGGAACAAGTTCCTTGCGGGTGTGGGTAGAACCCACAAAAAAAATCAAGTATTTTAAACCCTTTGCAACTATAGATATATTCTATAAAACAAAAATAAAAACTCTTACACATTTGCGTAAGAGTTTTTATTTTATTTAGAATTATTAACATTTATTGATTCAACATACTTTAAAACTTTACTAGGATTAGCATTAATAATAAATGGGATATTTTCTTTATATTCTTTTTCTTTTATAGTTGAATCATTATATTCAGAATAATAAATAACAATTTCTTGGAATGTTTTTTCACAAGGTATGATAAATAATAAACATGTATAAGGTATTACTCTTGAGTTTCCATTTTCATAAACTACCACATTTTGTGTTTGTTTATAAATAAGTTCTATAACCATATTTTCACTTTTCATTTCAGTATCATAAGTAGCATATTTTTCTCCACCATACTGAATATCATATTTAACAGAACCAGTTTTGAGCAATAAATTTAAAAGTGATGACTTTGTTGATTTTTCAAGATTAGAAATAGTATTAATATACTCTTTATCTTCTTTAAAATAAGAACCACCATCTTTATGAATAGTTGTAGAACCCTTATAGTAAATATTAATACAGTAAGGTTCACCATAATTAAAACCTAAACTTTTCTTAACACACGCAAAGGTTGTAATAAGCACACCTACAAAAGCAATTATTACTGCCGCAACAATACAAAATATTTTTTTCATAAGCAATTATCCTATTTGTTATTTTTTATCATCATTAGATTCTTTTTTAGATTCTTCTTTAACCTCTTCAGTTAATGTTTCACGAGAAACATTTTCTTCAGATTTAATATTTTTATCTAAATTATCATTAGAGTCTTCAGTAGAATTTTTTTCTTCTGTTTCAATTTTAGATATCTCTTCTTTATCTAATTTAGTATAAGATTCTTCATCATCTTCACAGTTATCGTTATTTAAATTTTCAGACACATTATCAGTAGATTCATCTTCAGTTTCTTGTGAAACATTTTCACCAGTTTCTTCAGTTTCTTCTTTATTAGAATTATTATCTAAATCTTCATCGTTATCACTTTCACAGCAACAATGTTTATCTTCATTATCACCTTCACAGCAACATTCTTTTTCAGTTTCACAACATTTATCTTTTTCACAACAGCAATGTGATTCACTTACAACATTATTTTCTTGTTCTCTTTGTTCTGCAGTCTTAAGTAAGTCATCAACAAAGTTTGAACCATTATTATCATCTGATTTTGATTCATTATTTTCAGAAGAACTATTTTCTTTCTTTTTATCTTTATTATCAATAAACTCAATAATTTCTTCTTTAGACTTTCCACCAATAATCATTTCTACTTCTTCAGTATAAATAGTTTCTTTTTCTAAAAGAACATCTACCATTGTCATAAGCATATTTTTATTTTCAGTTAAAAGTTTTTCAGTTTCACTTTGACAAAAGTCAATAATTTTCTTAATTTCGCTATCAATAATTTTTCCTTGTTCCTCACTATAAGGAACTCTTTCTTGATATGATTTACCAATAAACACTTCATCACCACTGCCACAGTAAACCATACCAACATTTTCACTCATACCCCACTCTGTAACCATTCTTCTAGCAATACTTGTTGCTCTTTTAAGGTCATTTGAAGCACCGGTAGAAATATCACCAACATAGAGTTTCTCAGCAGTAATACCACCAAGAAGCATTTGAATTTTACTAAGTAATTTTTCACGGAAATAAACAGTTGTATCATCATCAGTTGAAACAGTGTAACCACCAGCCCAACCTCTAGGAATAATAGATACTTCATGAACAGGTGTTTTAGTTTTAGCAAGTCTACTAATAAGAGCATGACCTGATTCATGAACTGCTGTATCAAATTTATCTTTTTCATCAAGGACACGACTTCTTTTTTGTGGTCCAAGAGAAACTTTCATAATAGATTTTTGAATATCTTCTTCTGTAATAAGTTTTCTATTTTCTTTAGCAACCAAGATTGCTGATTCATTTAATAAATTTTCAAGTTCTGCACCAGTAAAACCAGCAGTTATTCTAGCAATAGTTTTAAAGTTTACACTTTCATCAAAGAATTTATTTCTAGCATGAACTTTTAAAATTTCTTCTCTACCTTTTATATCAGGAGCACCAATATTAATTCTTCTATCAAATCTACCTGGTCTAAGAAGAGCAGGATCAAGTATATCTACACGGTTTGTAGCCGCCATAACAATAATACCTTCATTTTCTTCAAACCCGTCCATTTGAACAAGCAATTGGTTTAAAGTTTGTTCTCTTTCATCATTACCGCCGCCAAGACCAGCACCTCTTTGTCTACCAACTGCATCAATTTCATCAATAAACACAATACAAGGTTTAGCCTTTTTAGCATTTTCAAATAAATCTCTAACTCTCGAAGCACCAACACCTACAAAAAGTTCCATAAAGTCACTACCTGAAATTGTAAAGAACGGAACATTCGCCTCACCTGCAACTGCTCTTGCAAGAAGCGTTTTACCAGTTCCAGGAGGACCTACTAAAATAACACCTTTAGGTATTTTTGCACCAAGTGCAGAATATTTTTTTGGATTCTTTAAAAAATCTACAACATCTTTAAGTTCTTCTTTTTCTTCATCAGCACCAGCAACATCAGCAAATTTTGTTTTACTAGGTGTCACCCTTGCTCTACTTTTAACAAATTCATAGTTTTTATTATTAGCACCTTTAAACTGCTTTAATATAAATACTATCATTGTAATTGAAATAGCAATACCAATTATCGGATATAAAATATTAATAATTGAAACTGTTGTTGTTGTTCCAGAAACAAGTTTAGGAACATTTGCACCAGTTTGTTCTAATTCATGCCATTGCTCTAAAACATAATTTTCAATACTTTCTCTTCTATGAAGCCAGTGTGCTTCACCGTTTTTATAATAAATTTGAATCTTTGATTGATTTAAATTAATTTGTTGAATATTACCTGCTACTAACTGTTCTTGATATGTTTGAACATCAATTTCAGTCCCCGCAGCACTCTTATTTACATATATAAATATTACAGTTATAACAAGTAATATAGATAAACAAATAAGAAGTCTTTTTATAAGCACTTCTTTCTGTTGCTTTATTCTTTGTTTTCTATTTTCTTCTTCGTTATTAACGCTCATTTTTAGCCTCCTTAAATACTTAATATATTTTATCAAAAATAAGATTTTTAATCAATACTTTTTAATAGTTATATTTAATATAATATAAAAAAATATATAATTTTTAAAAATATTTTGTTATAAATATAGACTAATTCTTTAAAATATAATATAATATACATAAGAGGTAAAATATTATGAATTGGTTAGATTTAGGTATAGTTATATTTGTAATTATTTTTATAGTGGTTGGTGTCAAAAAAGGTTTAATGTCTTCAGTCCTTTCAAACTTCTCACTTTCAACAAACTGTTTAATAAGTGCGTTCTTGCATAAACCTATCGCATTTATCTATAACAAGATATTTAAGTTAGGTCCTGCTATATTTAATCACTTCGATGAAGTGTTTACTAGTAAATCAGCAAACCTTGCAACAAACTTATTATCAGTTCCAAAAGAGAATTTGAAAGAAGTTGTTAAAATGGCAATCAATGACGGTAATTTTGGTTTTGTTCAAAAAACAATGTTTAAAGTATTTATTAATAAAAAGAATCTTCATGAAACTCTTATTGATAAATACGGAGCAACAGGTGAAAGAACAGTAGCAGATATCATCGCTCAGACATATTCATCATTTTTTGTTACAATTATCGCTTTTGTTACATCACTTATACTTTTGTATGCAATTGTATGGACATTTACAAAGTTTGCCGAAAAACTTAGAGAAAATGGTTCTGTAAAAATTGTAGACAATTCACTTGGTGCAATCTATGGTATATTTAGTTGTTTCATTGCATTAATTGTTATTTGTTTAGTTATAAATCTTCTTTCACCATTTAATTTTATGGATTCAGTTATTAATTATATCAATGGTTCATTCTTTGGTCGATTCCTATATAGAATCATTAATGAATTTATGAATAATTACCTGAGTTTCAGTGATATAATCAGTTCTATATTTAATTAACATTTATTCTATATTACAAAAATAAAAAGATAAGCAAAA
>JAFTMY010000009.1 GCA_017452165.1 Clostridia bacterium
TCCTGTATTACTACTATCACTTCCATTGTTAGTTGTGCTTGTAAATACTGAACAAGCAGTCATTGAAATTACTAACATAAAAATACTTAAAATTTTTATTATATTTTTCATTATTGTATTCCCCCTTTATTAAAATTTATAAATATTGTAATTAATCTATCTTTGTTTCTGTTTCAGTTGTTTTCTTTTTTATATATCCACATTCTATACATTTATAAAATTCAGTTGTTCGTTTTTTTTCATATAATCCATCATAAACTGTTGTTTCAGGAACATAATGAGTAGTATTAACTTCTACTGGTATATCTGATACATAACCGGTAGTTTTTTTCTCATAAGAGTAACCACCTTCATTATGAAACTTGTGTTGTTTACCTAAACTATCAACCTTCGTATCTTTTAATACAAATGTATTTATAAGCCCACATTTAAAACAACGATTAGTCATTTTATTTATAAAATATTTAAAAAAAATTGGTAATGAAGATTCTAGTATAAGTGATACTAAATTAAAAAAAGTATATTTAATATTTTTACTATCTAATAAAAATATTATAACAGCTAGAATAATTGGAGATAATAAACTAATAGTTGTTGTAAAATTATATAATCCTGTTCCACGATATGTTTTATTTCCGCAAAAATAAGCGAATATAAATGAAAATATTATTAATTCTATAATATAACCACCTATTAAATAAATATAATTTATGTAAGGATCTTTATCAATTCTAAAAGTAAAACCTTTAGAGTAATCAGTTTTCATTATAATTAATGTTGCTAATTGGTCTAATAAGAATATCCCTAAAATTGAAAGTATTATGTAGGCTAATAAAATACGAGTTGGAAACGGGTATTTTTTATATTCTTCTTTTGATAACATTTTAGCCCTCCTTTTTATAATTTTTTGAAATTAAAATGCTTGAAAATATAGCAGTTGTTTGCATAATTACAAAAATTTCTTACAACTGCTAAAAATTAATCACATTTTTTGTAAATATTAGGAATATTTCCTAATTTATTATAATTTTATTAGGAAATTTCCCTAATGTCAACTAAATATTAGGAAAATATCCTAAAATATTTTTATGAATATTTTTTGTGTAAGATTAAAGGAGTTAAGAACTAATAAAAAGATAAGTCAAAAAAAGTTGGCAGAGATTTTAGGCACAACAAATAGTAGTATTTGCGACTGGGAGTGTGGAAGAAGTGAACCATGTTTTGAAATACTAGTAAAACTTGCCATATTTTTTGATGTAACAACCGATTTTCTATTAGGACTTGAAGATGAAACAGGATTAAAAATAAAAAATAACGATTTTATAAATATATTTGCAAAATAAAAAGTTATAAGCCTTTTTGACTTATAACTTTTTTGTTTGTTATTAAATTTTTATTGTTTTTATTAAAAAATAAGTGTTGGGTGCGACTGGGTAGAAATACTCCACTTATCAGCAAAGAAATACTCTGAAACAAATGCTAAAATTCCTTGTAAATCATTGCTTGTTCCTAAATTATTTATAGAACCATTTTGTTCAGTTCCGTTTTTATTTACTGTTGCAGATAACTCTTGCTCATAGAATTTATAACAACTTACAAACTCATCAACATCAAGAGAGTATGCTACAAAACCACCAGATATTGCCTTATTAGCATCTTTTGTTGTAACTATTGATTTAGCATTACCCATTGCATAAGCATTTGTAATTGAAATTTTATTTAAATTACCATAGTTTGTAAAAATTCCAACAAGACCACCTGCATAGGCTTTGATGAAACTTGAAGTTTCACTATTACCTGTTGCATAAGCATAAGATATTTTTGTAGAATTTGCAGAAGCAATAAGACCACCAGCGTAAGAGAAAACAGCACCTGCTGAAATAGAATTTCCTGTTGCGTAAACATTTGTAATTTCACAGTTTATTGCTTCACCAACAAGACCACCACTATACGCATTATCCTCTGCAGAAGATGAAGATATATTTCCAGTGGCATAGCAAGAAGATATTATTCCGCTTATGTAAGCACCACCGATTTGATTAGGTTCATTAAGTTTACCAATTTCACCAACAAGACCACCTGCATAGGCTCTGTATCCTGATGCGATTGCTGTAACATTACCTGTTGCATAACAGTTAGATATAGTTATTAAATCATAAGCAAGTCCAATAAGACCACCTGCGCTAGAACCATTGACACCATAACTTTTTGTGTTGATATTAGATTTTGCAAAAGAATTTATGATTGTAACATCTCTATAAGCCCAGCCAATAAGTCCACCGATTGAAATTTGATTTCCAGTAATATTTAAATCACCCTTTACAGAGCAGTTAGAAATTTCTGAAAGAGCAGCAAAACCAACGAGTCCACCGCAAGAAATATCTTCATTGCCTAAAACATCTCTTTTTACTTCAATTTCAAAATTTTCAACACTTAGGTTTTTTATTTCAGATTGCTCAATTAGACCAAATAATCCAACATATCCTGAATTGTAATATTCATCAACATAAACTGTTGTTATTTTAAAGTTTGAAATTGTGAATCCATTTCCGTCAAAAATTGCAGCATAAGGGTTTCTGTCATTACCAATTGGTGTCCACTCAATTTCGGCAAGGTCGATATTGTCATAAAGTCTAGCATTAACTTTGTAATTTACAGGATTTAAGCCGTAGTCTTTAAATTGTTCTTTTGTGAAAATAATTTTGTAGCCATCTTCGTCAAAATCACTTAAAAACTTGGCAGTTAAAGTCACATCTTTTGAAGCGGTGTGAGTTTCAAAATCCCACTTTGTTTCGCCATCAAACCAACCACCAAATAAACTATGTTTTTTGCTAGGGTCTGTTGGTTTTTCAAATTTTTCGCCTGAGTTCACTTGTAATGTTTTATATGTTTCATCACCTACCATAAAGGTTATATTATAAGTGATTATTTCAAATTTTGCCTTGAGAGTAATATTCCCATTTACCGTATTTTTGCTAAAATCCCACTTTAGTTCATTACTAAACCAACCAATAAACTCATAATTTGTTTTATTAGGAGTAGTTGGTTCTTCAACTTTTTCACCTGCATTTACCTGCTTAGTCTCATAAGTTTCATCATCAAGCACAAAAGTAACTGTATATTTTATTGCAGGTGGATTTTGATTATTATTTTCATTAGAGTTATTCTTTTTACAAGCAGTTACTGAAACAGCCAAGCAAATAACAATCAAAAATAAACTTAATTTATTTAATATTTTCATAAATTCCTCTTTTATCTAATTATTATTAGCATAATAAATATTGATTATCGAAAATTATTGTTAAAATCCCTAAATATAATTAAAAAATTTAACAAATAAGAGTTTCTTTGTTTAATAATAATAAAAATGTTATAATTTGTCAAAATAAAAACGCATACATTGTATGCGTTTTTAGTTAACCTGTAAGCCGAGTTCTGTCATTTAAGGCAATCATCAATCTCGACATTGTATTGCTACAATGCTCTAGCGATCACGGGAACGGACGAGTAGCCCATATGTTCCAACATCTTGCACCACACGGAGTTTACAGCGAATTATTGTCACCAATATTTCGAGTGGGCTCTTACCCCACTTTTTCACCATTGCCCTTAGGCTGTATATTTCTGTTGCACTTTTCCTCAGGTCGCCCTGGCTTGACGTTATCAAGCGTGATTACTCTACGGTGCTCGGACTTTCCTCACCAATGCAAAACGAGTCTGCATATAACGGCGTAATTGCCCAGTCAACTTTAAGTATTATATCAAAATTTATAAATTTAGTCAATAATTTCATAATAAAACATTAAACTCTAAACATATTTGAAAAAAATAAAAAAAGAGTTATTGTTTTAACCTTTCGTTCCTGTTTCAAAATGAAACTTTTACTCTATGACTATGAACTACAAATAACTGATAAATAATATCAAATAATTATTAAAAAGTTAATATTTTACTAAATTATAAAAAAGAAAAAGCCATAGCACGTTGACTATGACAAAAAGAATAATTTTTTTCGTTATAAAAAAGAAAAAGTTATAGCCTTTTAACTATTACCAAAAGAAACACTCTTGTTTCTTACAATATTAATTTAATTATAATTATATTAATAAATTTACTAAGATTTTTAATTAAATTTAATTATATTTTTACATAATTAATTAAAATTAAATATAGATTGTCTTATTTTAGGTTGTTTTTTATAGTAATTAGAGCCTTTTTTTCAAGTCTTGAAATGTAAGACCTAGAAAGATTCATTTCGCTTGCAAGTTCAATTTGTGTCTTTGGTGGTCTGCCACAAAGCCCGTATCTACTCATTATTATTTCTCTTTCTCTAATAGAAAGTTTGCTAAAAATAATTTTCTCTATTTTTGCGTAAATAATTTTGTTTTCAACTTGAACATCTACTGGTTTTGAGTTGTCTTTTAAAATTTCATAAAGTGATAGATTATTTCCGTCTTTATCAACAGAAATAATGTCATCAAGATAGACTGCTTGAGCCTCTTTTTTCTCTGACCTAAAGGTCATTAAAATCTCGTTATCAATACATCTTGAAGCGTATGTTGAAAAACTATTTCCTTTTTCATAAGTAAAAGTTTTAATTGCTTTCATAAGTCCAATTGAGCCAATAGATATAAGGTCTTCCATATCAATATTTGAATTTTTGTATTTTTTAGATATGTGTGCTACAAGTCTTAAGTTATGCTTAATTAAGACTTCTTCTGCCATTTTATCGCCACTTTTCATTTTTTCAAAGTATTCTTTTTCTTCTTTAGAAGAAAGTGGCTTTTCAAACGCATTTTTAGTTTCTACCCTGCCTGTAAAAAATAATAAGTTTGCAAGAAATGTAAATAAACTTGTAAAAAACATAAAACCTCCTAACAAAAATTATGTCGCAAAATATCGTTTTATGTTGAAACAAGTGTAAAAAATAAACAAAATAAAAAATATGGCAAGTTTAACCATATTTTTATAGATTGTAATTAAATTTTATAATATATAAATAAGTTGTTATTTTCTTAAAATATCGCCAACCTCAATCTCAAGGTCAGTATAAATCCAAATTTTTTGTTGAACATTTTTAGCTTCTAAAATTTCGTTTCCGTTTTCATCTTCCATTTTAGTAACTTTTAAAATTTTTCCAAAAGATGATGCTGGAGATAAAACTTCGAGTTCGTCATGGACTGCAAATTTGTTTCTTTGTTCTACTAAAATTTTGCCATTATCTACGTTTTGAACAATAGCCATAAATTTGCTATCTTGTTCTTGTATAGAAGTTTCAAAGTTTTGGGTAGGTTTGCCATCTTTAAACATAAATCCAGTTGTGTATTTTCTATGACTTGCTTTAGAAAGTTCCTTTTTTAACTCTTCAGGGCATTTATATTCTATCCCCTTTTCCTTGCACTCATACATATAGTCAATCGCTCTTCTATAAGCATTTATAACAGTTGCTACATAGTAAGGAGATTTCATTCTTCCTTCAATTTTATAACTAATTACACCTGCATCAAAAATCTTGTCAATATATTCAATTAAGCAAAGGTCTTTACTGTTGAAAATATAAGTGCCACGGGTGTCTTCAGTTAAATCAAAATGTTCATCAGGTCTTGTTTCTTCAGTAACTGAGTATTTCCATCTGCAAGCCTGAACGCACTCGCCGTGATTTGAATCTCTATTTGTAAGATAATTAGAAAGAAGACATCTTCCACTATAACTAATGCACATTGCACCATGAACAAATGCTTCAAGTTCTAAATCCGGGTTGGCGTCAGAAATATTTTTTACTTCGTCGATAGTAAGTTCTCTAGCAAGAACAACTCTCTCTGCACCAAGTTTTTGCCACATTTTAGCAGCGTAAGGATTTGTTGTGTTTGCCTGAGTAGAAACGTGAATAGCAAGCGAAGGAAAATTTTCTCTCAAATAAGAGAAAATACCAAGGTCTGAAACAATTACAGCGTCAACCTTTGCATCGATAAGGGTTTGAACATAATCTTTAAGCCCGTCAAAGTCATTATGTCTAGCATAAACATTAAGTGTAACATAACCTTTTTTGCCAAAGTTATGAATTAAATCCATAGTTTCTTTAATGTTTGTTTCTTCAAAATTTGTTCCAAATGCTCTAAGTCCATAGTTTTTTCCAGCAAAATAGACAGCATCTGCTCCAAAATGAAGTGCTGTTTTAAGTTTTTCGATATCTCCAGCAGGAGCGAGTAATTCAATCTTTTTTTCCATTATTTATCCTTTAAAGTAATTATTTTTTTCTAGCAAAAATAATACCATCTTCAGTATCAATTAATTTGAAATCTTTTAATTCTTCGTGATTTTTACAATTATCAATAAACTCACTAAGTCTTTTTATAATAGTTTTATAGCGTCTAGTTGGTGCTTTTGTAGTTCCATCAACATAACCTCTAAAAAGAACATTATCAGCAATAAAAACTCCATCATGTTTTAAAAGTTGCAATAGTCCGTCTAAAAGTAAGTTATATTGAGCCTTTGGACCATCTAAAAATATCAAATCAAAATAGTTGTCATAATTTCCAGAGTATAGAAGTTTAACAATTTCAATATGACAATCGCCTTGCAAAATCTTAACTCTTTTGCTTAATCCAAAATTTTTAAAATTGGTTTTTGCCTGCCTTATATAATCTTTATTATGTTCAATAGTAACTAAATCGCCATTGCAAGCAGAAAGCATAGTTATTCCACTAAAACCCACTGCCATACCAATTTCTAATATATGTAATGGTTGCTTTTCTGCTGTAAATTTCTCTAAAATCTTATGACTTTCGGTTCTAATAATTGGAACACCATAAGATTTAGCATTATTTTGTATAGAATTTAATTCCATTTTATCTCCAAGTGATGAGTTTTATTAAACTCTAAAAATGATAGGTAAAATCATAGGAGTTCTCTTAGTCTTTTTATAGAAGAAGTTTCTAAGAGGTTTTCTAATAGTATTTCTAAGTTCATTCCAATCATGAGTTGCTTTAAAATCAAGAACTTTTAATGTGTCAGATAATACAACTTTTGCTTCTTCACAAAGTTGCTCTGCTTCGCCTGCATAAACAAAACCACGAGTAATAAGGTAAGGTTCATTAATTAAAGCCCCTGAACTTTCAGAAACACCGATAACAACGATAACAAGACCGTCTTCTGATAAAAGTTTTCTATCTTTTAAAACTACACTTCCTGCATCGCCAATACCAAGACCATCGACAAGTTGTTCACCTGCTTGAACATTACCTGTTAAAGTCATGGTATTTTTAGAAATTTCAACAACATTTCCGATTTCAGGAATAAGACAATGAGTTTTTGGTTTTCCAAGTTTTTTAGAAAGTTCAATATGTTCTTGAAGATGTCTATATTCGCCGTGAACAGGAATAAAGAACTTAGGATTTAAAAGATAATGAATAAGTTTAAGTTCTTCTTGACAAGCGTGTCCAGAAGTGTGGACATTTTCAGTAACAACAATAGCACCTTTTCTGCAAAGATTGTTAATAACATTATTAATTGAGTTTTCGTTTCCAGGAATAGGAGAAGATGAGAAAATAATAGTATCATTATCACCAATTTCAACTCTGCTAAACTCACCATTAGCAAGTCTTGAGAGAGCACTTCTAGGTTCACCTTGACTACCAGTAGATAAAACTAAAACATTTTTATCTTCAAGAGATGCAATTTTTTCAACATCAATAAAAACACTTTTATTAAATTTAAAAGCACCGATTTTAAGACCTGCATCAATGTTGTTTTGCATACTTCTACCAACAACGGCAACTCTACGATTATATTTTATAGCAAGGTCAATAATTTGTTCGACACGGTAGATATTACTTGAAAAGGTTGCAACAAAAAGTCTTCTTGTAGCATTTTCAATGAAAATTCTTTCCAAGTTTTCGCCTACTCTCTTTTCAGACATTGTGTAACCAGGTCTTTCAACATTAGTGCTTTCTCCCATCATAAGAGTTACACCATTTCTACCAATTTCAGCAATTCTAGGAAGGTCAATAATTTCACCATCAATTGGTTCATAGTCTATTTTAAAGTCACCTGTATGGAAAATCATACCTGCAGGAGAATCAATTGCAAGTGCAAAAGCACCAGGAATTGAGTGGTTTACTTTTACAAATTCAATTTTAAAACAACCAAGTTTAATAACATAACCAGGTTTTACACAAACACCTTTAACTCCAGTAAGTTTGTGTTCTCTAATTTTATTATCAATAAGAGTAAGAGTTATTTCACTGCCATAGATGGGAACTTTTAAGTCCTTCATAAGGTAAGGAATACTGCCAATATGGTCTTCGTGTCCGTGAGTTATGACTAATCCTCTAACCTTGTGAGCATTTTCTTTAAGATATGAAAAATCAGGGATTACAAGGTCAATACCAGGCATTTCTTCGTCAGGAAATGCTAAACCACAGTCGATGATAACAATATCATCACCACATTCAAGAGCAGTGATATTTTTACCAATTTCACCAACACCACCAAGGAAAATAACTTTAACCTTTTCATTTTTATTCTTTTTAGATTTTGTGTTTCCACCTGCTTTTTTAGTAACAAGAAGTTCCTGTTCCATAGATTCAAGTTTAAGGTCAGTGTTTATTTCAGACATTTTCTTTTTAACTTTTTCTTTGTTAATATGACTAGGAATAGTTGTTTGTGTAGCCTGCTCAGTTGTAATAGAATACTCGCTATTTGTTGTCGGCTGAGTATTTTTTTTCATACCAACATTGTAAGTTCCTGTATTTTGTTCATTTTCAGTAAATACTCTCTTTTTAAAAATAGGAGTTGGCGATTTTTCAGTTTGTTCGATTTTTTTAGCACTATTTTCAGTCAAATTAGCGCTATCATTGTTTTTTAAATTTTCAGTTTCATTAATACTAGTTTTTTTCTTTTTTTCCATAAATTTCCTTTATTTATAATTTTAAATTTAAGCATAATGCTTTATTTTTTTTAATATTTTTGCAAAGAAAAAGATTTAAATAAAAATTATTTAATTAATTCTTTTTCTTTTTTTTATATTTGAATTTCTTGTCTTTTTTCTTTGAAACAGAAGTTATAACCTGCTCTTCAACAACTTCAACAGGTTCTTCCATTGTTAAATAATGAACAGGATTTTCATCTTGTTTAACGATGTATTTAGTTGGATTAAAAATAAAATTGTTACCTAAATAATATCTTTGACCAGTTTTGTTAAAATAAACAACAATGTTGAAAATAGAAGTAAGAACAAAGATTGCAGGGATAGTAACAACTAAACCAGCAAAGAATGTGAAGAGACCTACGAAACCATTAGCAACAATTAAGATAAGTTGAATTAAAATACAAGATGAAAGTAAATTCCAAAAGAACTTACCTGAGATAAGTGGAATACTATTTGAAAAACTATTAAAAGGCAATTTATTATGTTCAATGTAGTAACCTGTGTAGCATGTAAATAGAGCTGTTTTTACTGAATCAAGTAAGATAAATAGTGCTGATAAAACAACCATACCAATGTAACTAATAAAAGGATTACTAGAAAGTGTTAAATATAATTCTAAAAATAATATTTTGACAGCCCAAAATGGTAAACTTAAAACAATGTTAGTGAGAGCATATAAAATAGATTCTTTAAAACAACCTAAAAAGTTTTGAATATAACTTACGTTCATATTCATAGATAACTTTTTGTAAACAATAGAACTTAGGTTGTAAATAGACATTTGAAATAGTATGTAAGGTATTAAAAATGCAACAAGTATAAGTAAAATTAAGTTTAAATAGATTTCTTTAAAGTTTATTGCAATTAAATTTAAAATATGCCTAATTATATCAAAAAACGAAAAATAGGCAGAGTTTTGTAATGCATAAATTGAGTCAACTAAATTCCCTACTTCAGAAGTAACACCATTAATTTTAAAGATTTCTATAATAGGTCTAGCAATTTGAAGTGATAAAATTAAAATCAATATAAAGCACACAAAAAAATATAAAACTTGTTTCCAAACAAGCGAGAAATTTGAAGCAAATAACTTCATAGTATTCTTAAAAGACATAATCCACCCTTTAATAAAAAATAAAATATTCTTAAAAAAAATTTAATCCTATATTACATTATAATCCTATTAATAAAATAAATCAAGTATTTTTTATTTTATTAAGGTTTAACTTAGTAAAAATAAGATAAAAAATGTTATTTTTTAATAAAAAATTAAATGCAATAAAAAAAGTGGAAACAAAATTTATGTTTCCACTTTTTTTTAATAATTTTTGTTATCTTTGTTTTTTGCTAAATTTTCTTTCGAAATATTTTCACTATTATTAAAATCATTATCCAAATTTTGTAAATTATTTTTATAATTGGCAAAATCAGTTTGATTATTATTTGCATTATTTTGAATATTTTGCAAAGTAATATTTTCTTCTTTGATTTCATTGTTTTCATTTTGTTCTTTTTCTTTTATAATTTCATTTTTTATCTCATTTTCTAAGGCAGTAATTGATTTAATTTCATAATTTAAATTATCTAAATCCCCTTTTTTAAAGTTTGAAGGTGGAACAATAATGCCAAGCAAAACTAAGATTCCACAAAATGAAGTTAGTAAATCGTTATATAGTTTTTCGTCAATTGAAAAATCAAATTGTTTTCCTAAGGTGTTAATAATAAGTAAAACTGCACTTGCTAGACTAACCCAAAAATTATAAGTTTTGATTCTATCTTTCAGTTTCATAATTTTTTACCTCTAATAGTCTTTTTAATTTTAAAAGTTTAACAATAGAAATAACATAATCAGCATTAAAATAGTTATTCATTATTTATCACCGAAATATTTTTATCAAAGCATATAACGCTATGTTCGTTATTTAATTTTATAAGCATATTATAGTTTTGTTTTTCATTTAAGTCTGTGCATTTCAAGCCGTCATCAAAACTAATATTTTTTTTATGAACTTGCTTATTGAATATATAAAGACTAAGGTTATTTGAATCTTCTGCAAAAAGTGAAAGATTATTTCCTGAAGATATTTTATAAATTTTATTTGAAAAAATCATAAATTTATGTCTACTGAAAAAGTAGATATTACTCCTTCATTATTTTTTCCAATTAAGTCGTATTTTTCAAGCCTTAAATTATAACTTGATATTTCTGATGAAATGTTTTCAATTAAAGAAGAATTCTCAAGAAAATTGTATGCTACAATTTTTTCGTATTCACTATCTAAAAATATAAGCAGTGTATCATTTAAAAACTCAAAATCAAGGATTTGTTTTGGATTTATTTGTGTTGGTAATCCCATAGAAAATAACGTAGGATTGTCAAAATCAGTAATGTTATATATTTTATATAAAAAATCTTTTTCCTTTTGAATTAAGTAATATAGATTTGTAGATAAATAATCATTAATTTCATTATTTTCTAACAAAATATTGTATTTGTTTTTGCTTGGATAGGTATAGATATTAATAAATGGAAAGTAACTTTTCTCTACTATAAGTGCCCTACCTTTTATATATATTTCTTTTGCATCAGATAAAATGTTATATGCTTCTTGTGAATAAGTTTCACTGTTTGTTTTATCTTGATAAAAATAAACAATTCTTGTTTCATAAATGGTAGTATTATACTTAAAAAACATAATCATAGCATCACAGTAGGTGTTTTTATACATTCCAAGAACATTAGTAAAATTGTAATCGCTTTTGTAATAATTTTCAAAGTAAAACATTTTGTTTACTCTATCAAAAGTATAGTATAAAATATGTCCATTATGATTTTCATTATCTAGAAATCCAAACATAAATCTATTATTGTTTCCAAGTGTTATGTCAATTTTATAGATATTAGAAAGCAAACTATTTTGTGGAAAAGAATTAAAATCAATAGAGCATTTTATAAATGTATTATTTTCAACTATATAAGAACTTATATAAGGCGCAGATTTAGAAACAATAAAAACATACTTATCAAATGAAATAATATTTGTTATATTGTTACTACTTACGCCATTTGTTTTAATCTCAGAAATAGTATGATATTCATTTATATAACCATAGATTTTATCATTATTTATAAAGAAAATCATCTTTCCATCTTTTGATAAAAATCTTGGTGATTCATTGTTAAATAAATTATGAAATGGAAGATTAATTTTATCAGAAAAATTGTATCCGTGTTTTGCTAATTTATAATCTAATCCATCAGAATTTTCAATATACTCAATAGATTTAATATTTTCGTCAATGATAATATTATTATTGCTTGAACAAGAATGATTTTTTGTTTCTACAATTGTATTTTTATATTCTAGTAGATTAATTCTAGCAAATGGCTTGTTTCCTATTAAAAATACAATTTCACTAGTTTCGCCTGTTCCTAAGTTTGCTTTGAAAGATAATTTAAATGAAGATTCATTTTTTATAAAAATTGATTCGCACTCAGTAAGTTTACAGTTTCTAGGAAATCCACGAGAAATGCTTTTCGTGTTATCACTTAAATTATTTCCCTTTGTGCAATAAATTTTATCTCTTAGACCATTTCCAAGTAAAAATTCTATAAATTTATTATCACCTGATGTTAAAAAAGCATCACTTGATTTACTAATTTCAAGATAAATGTATATTGAAATTTCTAGAGGTTTTCCTTCTTCTTTTAATATTCCATTAGGTGTGTTATCTGTAATAAAAGAAAAGTAATTATAAATAGTTGGATTTAATATATTTTTATCGGTAATACCTGCCTCTGTTATATAAATACCATCAATAGTTGAATCATTTATAACAAGATTTTTCTTTATAAAAATTTCATTGCTTTTAGAAATGTCATTGCTGATTATATCGTCTTGAAGTTTATAAGATTTTTTATAGGAAAGTAAATGAAAATTATCTGTGCTATGAGTCCCCGTTCCTGTTCCAAGTGCAAGGTAATCATTGTAAGATTTAAGTTCTTTAAATTGCTCACAGATGCTTTCAAGCATTGTGTTAAAAAATGTATAATTATTTTTACCGTTAGATATTTCAATTTTGTTATGTAATTTGTAATTCATACTAAACCTCTGTTTGTATTAATAAAGTTAAGTTTAAAGAAAGTAATTAAATGTAAAATAACCATTTTACAAATTTTCAAGTGTTATAGAAATAGAATAATTAGCAGATATATTAATAATTCCACAATCATTATGACTTACCTGTTCAATAAAATAATTACTTTCGTTTTCAGTGCTTATAATAATACAAAACTTATCTCTATGCTTATTATAATAGCAAAGGCAATCATTAACTAAAAAGTTATTATTTAATAATTTTTTATGGACTGATACAATGTTGTTTGTTATTTCAAAATAATAACAGCAATTATTTTTAATATAAGATACTAATATACTTCCATTATTAGATATTGATGAACTTACTTTTGTTATATTATTTGTAAGAAATATCTCATTTTTATTAGCAAGGTTTGAGTAAAATAAATTCCCCATTAAATCAACTCTAAAAAGGTAGATAGTATCGCTGTTTTTGTTGTATGAAATACTGTAAGAAATTGCATCGTTTATATAATTATAATCATTAAAATTTAATTGATTTTTAATCTTTTCTAACTCTGCGAAATAAAGTGAATTGTTATCAAGCATTGACACGAGATAATAGTCTTTTGTTTCAAGCGCTTGATAGTTTATAGTTTCTAATTCGTCAAATTTACCCCACATAAAAAGAGAAACCATAGAAAGGTTAATAGTTTTTTCATTGAGTGGTGAAATTTCAATGTAAACAGATAAATTTTCACTACTAATCGGAGTATAATTTTGCATAATACATACCTGATTAGAACCGGAATTTAATTTTTTATTTGACTTATAAATAGAGATATCATTTACAATTAGAGAAAATTCTATTTCTTCATCAAAACTGCTATTAAAATCAATTAAACATTGAAAAAATATTTTAGATTTTTCTTTTCCATTTAATTTTGTTAGTAAAATTTTTTTAGGTAAAATAATCTCTAAATTTGAGAAATTTCTAACACAACTTAGACAGGTTGAGTTTTTAGAGAGTTTGTTTTGAAAGTTCTCAAAACTCTCTAAATATTTTTCAAATTCATCGTTTTTATTTGTTAAATCAAGTAATCTATTAATCATAAACTACTCCGAGATTGTTTGAATAGAAAATAAAATCGACTTTATTTCAAAGAATGAATCGCTGTAAATTTCAATATCAAAACTAAAACCAGAAATTCCAATCGCTGATATATTTAGATCACCTGTTACTTTAATGATTTTTTGAGTTGTTTCAGAGGAAATTTTTAAATAAAAATCACCTGTTGATATAGTTTTAATTCTAGTAATATTTTTAGAAATATTATCATCAAAGGTGATTTTATTAAATTTTACATATTTAGAATTTTCATTTAAAAAAGTATGACTTAGTTTTAAAAGTGAAAATATATTTTCATTTTCACAAACTGCTACTAGGTTGTAATCAATAATTGTTTGAATTGTATAAATATTTTTAACATTTCCTATTATATTTATTGAACTTTTTAGGTTGAAAATATCAAATTCAATAAGGGCATTTTTATAACAATTAGATACAAGCATTGGAGATAATAAGTAATATTTGTTATTAAAAACAACAGCATTGATATTATCATAATTTGGATTGATTTTTTTAGTAATATTACTAAAAATCTTTTTAATTTCATTGCCATCAAAAAGATATAATCCTGCAGTTGTGTAAAATACTAAATAATCATTAAATTCACCTATTGTAGATGCGATTATCTTTGCATTAATTGAACAATTACAATAAATATAATAATTTCCACTTACAATCCAAACTCTTGATACTGCATACTGCTGAATAATGTAAAGATTATTTTTAAAATTAATAATCTTTAATATTTTACCATATGTTGAATTTACTTTAAATTTATTGTAAAAAGATAAATCATTACCTATATTTTCAATATCAATTCTATCATTGTAATACACAGAATTAATGTCATTATCAGGAGTAAAAAAGAGTTTATCTTGATAATTGCAAAATGATACTAAATTAGCACTATCAGTGATTAGAATCATTAAATCATTTGTTTCAAAATATAAAAATATATCATTTTTAGAATAAAAATAAATTTTACCATTATTAGTAAAAATTATTGGCATTTTATTAAATGTAATACTTGTGTTTTCGAGTAAAATATCATTGCTATTAAACTGAAATTTATATAGATTTAATTCATTATCAATTAAAAAATAAACTGATTTATAATCTGAGATTTCTAAGTCATAGTAATCAAAACTTGTGAGATAAATAAAATTACCAATTAAATCCCCATATTTATTAATAAAAATCTGATAAATATTATCACCTAAAATATCTTTAAAAAGGTCATCAAATCTATTAGTTGGTTTAATGGTATTACCTTCTAAAGATATATTGACAAATTCTTTAATACTAAGATTATTTTTATTGACGCAATTATCTTGGATATCTAAATTTAGATTACAAAAATTATAGTTTTTTACAATCTCTTTCATAGGCAAAATGTAGACTTTAATCGTCTTTCCTTATTGTTTTTTATTTTAAATAGTTCAAATAAGAATTTATTATTCCAAAACTCACTTTCTGAATATTTTCCTTTGCTTGCTAAAAATTCACTAACTATTCCGTAGCATAAAATTTTCATTGTTTTTATATCTAAATAACTTATATTATCGTCAATATCTTTGGCATCGTCAGGTAAAAAATTGTAAGTAATGTTTAGTGGTTCATTGCTAACTCCTGTTAAAATAAAACTTGATTTAGAAACAAACTTTACAAATTCCCCATTATCTTTTTCAATTTTAATAATTTTAATTGGTTGTTTGCTAAATTTATAAAACTCAATTTTAGAGTTTAAATCAGAATGTATTTTTTCAGTAAAAGTTAAATTAAGATAGGTTTCAAAAGTTAAACTTGTTACAAAATTATAAAAACATAATAATTTTTCTATTTCTTTTTTTACAGAATCAT
The DNA here is from genome assembly GCA_017452165.1 of Clostridia bacterium. Taxonomy (GTDB): domain Bacteria; phylum Bacillota; class Clostridia; order Christensenellales; family UBA1242; genus RGIG1681. The sequence goes on from JAFTMY010000009.1 coordinate 15,998, forward strand.
CTGTAATTTCATCTAATTTATTAGATTTATTTAGTTCAGTGCTAATATCGTCTCTACCAAGTAAATTAGCACATTTTATGAGTAAGTTTTTAAGCATTTTCTACCTCATTTATTTTATCTATATCACTCTGGAGAATTTTATTAGTTCTGCTAGAGTATTTTTTGAGTTCTTTTACCTTTAAAGATAATTTGTCTAATTTTTCTTTTTGATATTTTTCAGTCAATTTTTTATTTTCAAGTTCAATAAAATCAAATAATTGACTAGAATTTTCAACTTTTGTTTTTTGCAAAGTAAGTAAAATATTTGACGAAAAATTCTTAAATCTATAACAAATTTCATAGTGGTTTTTAGTATTTATAATTAGGAAATCCTTATTTTTTTTATCAAAAAATAGACTATAATCTTTGTTAATTTTTTTTATCATATTATAAATATTAAACATATCTTTATAAGGTTCTAAAAGTAGTTTTTTCATAGCAGTAAAATTCTCCAAGTGATAATTTTAGTTTAAATAATTATATTAAAAATTAAGATTCTTTAATGCCAGTAATCATTGCTTGACCGCTTGGTTTGTTGCAAATAATATCGGCATATTTAACTAAAGTTGCTTGATAAGTTGGCTTACCGAGAGTTTGTTTAATTACTCTACCATCTTCACCTTCAAGCCACTTCCAGTCGCAAAGTTGATGTAAGTTAAATTCTTTTGTGTTTAAAAGATACATTGTATTAGCAGGAACAAATCTATCTGAAACAAGTGGAATTCCATTATAAGAAATTGCTTTAAAACCACCTTCAAGATTTAATACATTGATATTTGATCTGTATGATGCTAAATAACTTTGATAATTTCTCTTTACACCAGCAGAACATACAATAAAGTCTACTTGGCTGTTTGCATTTTCATCAAGTTCATCAATTGCTCTTTGAATAGTAACATCAGAGATGTCGGTAAGGTTAGAACTATCTTTAATATCTTTCATATAAGGAACTAACCACTTGTAGTTTGCTCTATCAAGACCATATAATGTGCCTGAATCTTTGAAAATAGCACCAAGACCAGTGATTTCATTATTGTATGAACCTTGAACACAAAGTCTGTAATTTGCTGATTTATAAGCATCATTTGTAAGTGTTGAATTAACAGTGATTGTTTTATTTGCTCTGTCAATTGATGTAATTCTAAGAGTTGTTTTAATTGCACTACCAGTTGATGTAACAACATCTACAACCATACCTTCCATTAAGTTAATTACAGAGTCAACAGTAATAGTATTTGTTGTGTTTCCTGTAATTTTTGCTAAAAAACCACTTCCATCACCAAAAAGCATTCTTCCAAAGTTAAATGAACTAGCCTTAACTAATCCTTCCATTTCGTCGTTAAGAAGGTTTACAAAAGCACCTTCAGAATGTTCTGATGCACGAATTGCTTTGTCAGAAATTTCAATTTTACCATATAAGTTTTTAAGTGGTAAAACAAATTGAGCATAGTTGTTGCCTGCTGATACAGGTAAATCCCCGTCTTCAGTTCCAGCACCAATACCACCATTGATACCATAAGGTGCAAGTTTTCTAATTTCTTTACCCCATACATCTGATGATGTTTGATTAATTCTCGCTAAAAGTGGGTTGATAGTTGTGTTGAGTTGGTTAGAAACAACTCCAAGATAGACTTCTTTTAAAGCATTGTCTGCTGTTGATAATGTTACCATAAATTCTCCTATTTAAGCATTTTTGAAAATAATTCCCCTGCTTCTTTAATTGTTTTAGGTTCAGTATTAGGTGAAAAATAGACATTAGATGAATTCCCCGACATAATACTTGGAGCAGGTGTGATATTGTTTAAATTAGATAAATAATTTGAAATAATTTTGTCCTTAATTAAGGGGTTATTTAAAATGTATTCATCTAAATAATTTTGGTCGTTTAAAAGATTTGCAGATTTACTCTCTACTTCTTTTGCGATAATGTAAGCCACCTGATATTTATTTGGCAGATTGCTAAGTTCATCATGACTTATAATCTCCGTGATTTCCTTTTTATATTTATCCATACCCATATTGCTATTTACAAAATCGTCAACTGATGTAAACTCTTCAGCAGGCTCTTTAGCATTCTCATTTTCTTCAAATTTTTTAAGTTCTGCTAATTGTTGACATTTTCTAGTAAATTCAGCCTGTAAATTATTATAAGCATTAAGTAAACTTTTTGCATCTTTAAACTTACCAAATATAGAGCCTTCGTGATTTTCTATTAGAGATTCATTATTAAATTCTGTTACATTACTAGAATCAGTAATTTCATTAATAGTATCATCTAAAATAGTTTCATTTTGTGGTTGTTCTATAATATTTTCTTTCATTGTTTTAAATTCCTTTTTTTATTTAATTTCTTATTTTATTTGATTTTATGTTGATTATAACAATTAATTTATATTATAATTATATAACTATAAAAATTACAAATTAAAAGTTATATATAAATACATAAAATATGTTTTATTTATATAACAAATATATAGTTATAATAACATAATTATAATTTAGTTATGATTTTATAATAAATTTTTATTAGTTATAAATATATAACAATAAGAGTTATAAATATATAACTAAAATTTAGGTGAAGATTTTTTTAAAAAAATTTTTCAAAAA
>JAFTMY010000035.1 GCA_017452165.1 Clostridia bacterium
CAAAAGATTTTTGAAAATTAAAGTATGGTGCAATTGTTTTTGCGATATGTGCATTTTCTTCGGTAACACCCTTAAATTTATCTTTTGCAAAATAATATTTGAATTTTTCAATAGTTGCTTTTAATTGGCGTTGTTTACCATGGTTATTTGTGTTAGTCTTTTGAACTTCATCAAAATTATTGTAGCAACTAACAATAAAGCCTGAACGTTTAGATTCTTCTACTAAAAGTTCATCATAGTTTTCCATAAAAAAGTCAGTGAAGTTTTTGTTGAAACCATTGCTTTTCATATTTTTAAAGTTCTCAGCAAATTTGTAAATATTAATGTTTTCTTTTTTAAGTTTGTCTATTAAAAAGTTTACGGTTTTTTGAGCGTAGTTTACAATTTTGCCGTTTTCTTCATAAGGTGGCTGAAAAGCACCAATGTTATATAAGAAATTATATACATCTCCGTTGTATTCTTCAATATCTATACCCACTTGCTTAAACATAGAAAAATTATGTTTTTCAATAAAGTTTTTAGAATCTTCTTTTGGAAGAGTTACTAAAAAACTATTATAAAAATCAGCATATAAAGGATTGTTTTGTTCTCTAAGTAAAATGCTTTTAGAATTCCAATTATTTGATAAAAGAGCAAGGTTTAATGATAAATTGTTAAGTGGTATTGATTGTTCAGTTTGCTCATTTTCGATTACAAATCCATCAGTTGTTTTTCTAAAAAACTTAAGCGAATCACTGAATTGATTTGGCATACTTTTTACTGATGATGGTATTTTTAATGTTTTTAATGAATGACAATTAGAAATTGCATCATAACCAATTAACCAAACAGATTCAGGAATAGTGAGAGATTCAAGATTTGTGCAATTAGCAAAAGTTTGATTTTCTATTACAGAAATAAGAGGATTAACTTTGAAACTTTTTAGTGATGAGCAACCTTTAAAAGCAGAGTGATTAATAATTCTTAAAGAATTTGGTATATTTATATTTTCAAGTGCACTGCAATTAGAAAAAGCAAATGAACCAATACCATATAAATTGTTAGGTAGTGTGATTGATTTTAATGAAGCACAATTTTTAAATGCGTTAGAATCAATAACACTAGTATTTCCCAAGAAAGTAAAATTTTCAAGAGAAGTGCAGTTTTCAAATGTTTCATTATAAACTTTTATAATTCCTCTAGGGAAAGAAAAACTTTTAAGAGAAGAGCAATCTTTAAATGCTCTATCGTGAAGTTCATTCATAAATTCAGGAAGTTTAATTTCTTCAAGACTTTTGCAACTAGAAAACGCATCTAATTCAATTTCTTTTATCTGCTCAGAACCTATAACATTTTTTAAAGAAGTGCAACCTTTAAAAGCAGAATTAGAAATACTTGTTACATTTTTAGGTAAATTAATACTTTCTAAAGAATCGCAACCCATAAATGTATATGGTGGAATCTGCACTAAATTTTTAGGTAAATTAATATCTTTAAGTGAAGAACAGTTTTTAAAAACTGAAGCACCAAAATGTCTAACATTTTCAGGTAGTTCAACATCTTCAAGAGAAGAACAGTTTTCAAATAAATTCATTGGAATTGTATGAACGCTATTAGGAATTTTAACACTTTTTAAGTTTTTGCAGTTAGCAAATGCACTGCTTTCAATAGACTCAACAGTTTCTGGAATAACAATAGTTGTTAATTCATCTGTTCCTTCAAAAGCATAAGGTTGAATTTGCTTTACTGATTTAGGAATTGTATAAGTTCCATTTACAATCTTCTTTGGATTAATTGCATACAAAGTTCCATTTTCAATATAAATAGGTTCTTGCATTGGCGATAACATAAACTACCTCATTATAATTTTATTTATTATATAAATTATATAATAAATTTATATAATTTACAATAGAGAAATAAAAAAAATAAAATATTTATATTCTATTGAAATATGATTATTGCTGTGATATAATAAACAAAAAGTGAATTATTATTTATGAAAGGAGAATAATAAATGGCAAATATTAATAATGATAGATTTTTAACATTTGAGGTTCAAGATTATATAAAATCTAAAACAAATAATTTTCAAATGAATAGACCACTTGAAGTTGTTAATGTGAATTCAACAGCATTTAATAATGGAACAGGAAGAGATTATAAGTTTTGTCATGATATTTTTCATCCAGAGACAGGTGAAAGATTAAAGCCTGTTAAAGGATATGTTGGTCATGATGAACTTGGAAGAGATAGATGCTACTATGCTGAATATCAAGATGTAAACGGAAAAACTTATTCTTATGCTTATCAATTTGCAAAATATGATGAAAAAACAGGTGAGAAAGTTTTATCAACAAAAAGCATTGAACAACAAATGAAAGAAGACTTAGAGATGTTAAAAGAAAAAGTAGCAAAAGAAGCAGAAGCAAAAGAAAAAGCAAATCAAGAAAATAAGGTTGATAAAGAAAGTTTAGATAAGCAACAAGCATTAAAAGAACAATTACTTGCTAAGCAAAAAGAAAAACAAAGAAAACAAGAAATTGAAGAATATGGTTTTGAACTTTAATATTTTTATTAAATAAAGTATAATAAAAATCCCACGATTATTTCGTGGGATTTTTGTTGTTTAAAATAAATTTTAATATTATTAAGGTTATAAAAATTTTAAGAATTTTCATAAGGATTATAGTCAGGATTTGCAAAGGTGTTTTCTTTTTTAGGAGTCCAAATAATATGTTGTTCAAAGAAACTATCACCAGAATAGTTTTGTCCATGTTCTTTTATTCCATATTTTCCAAAATCAACAGGAACAAATAGGGTTAAAGACCTTCTATTTTTAGAACGAAGTTGTCCTGATAAATCATTAAAACCAATACCAACATTGATTTGTTTTAATGTTTTTGTAGGATTTTCTTTGTTGTATTCATCAGCAAATTTTTTAATTGCTTGCATAAATTTTTTATAAACATCGTGGTATTTATCGCTTGTAACTCTATCAGCAACTTGGAAACTATTAACAATTCCGTATCTTTCATCTGGATTAATATAAAGGGTTGCTTTTGCGATAATATCATTACTAAGTTTATCTTTAACAATAACTGTTTGCATATTAGGGTGGACGATACTTGCGTGAACAATACCATATCCCACGCCTTCAAGATGCGCACAGCAATTACAAAGTTTACCAAGTATTAAGTTTTTAGGGTCGTTTTTAGAAACCCATTCAAAAGTAAATTGATTTTTAGACGACTCAACCAAGTTTGAAAGAGTATTTACTTGAAGTTTTGAAATTTCGTTTGAATATTCATCAATGGTTTTAAATGGTTCATCTACAACAGGAACTTCTAATATTTGGTCAGGTATATTATTTGCTTTTTTCTCTTCAAAAATGCTAACAGCATTGTCAAAACTAAATTGGTCAGAAAAGTATGGAGAAATTGTTTTTGCAATATCACGGGTTTCTTCAGTAATGTTGTCAAATTTATTTTCATTAAAATAATCTTTAAATTTTTGAACAGTCGCTTTAAGTTGTCTTTGAGAACCACGATTATTTGTGTTTGTTTTTTGAACTTCTTCAAAATTATTATAACATTTTGCAATAAAGCCATGATTGTTTCTTTCTTCAGCATTTAATTCATCAAAGTTTTCCATAAAAAAGTCGGTAAATTCTTTATTGAAACCTTTTGTTTCCATATGTAATCCAACACTTGAAAAAAGACCAATACCACATTTTTTCTTATTAAATAAACCTCTTACAAACTCAACAGATTTTTGAGCATAGTCATAGGTTTTACCGTTTTCTTCAAATGGGGTAGATACTCCACCAATGTTATAGATAAATTTGCAAAGACTATCTTTTTCAAATTTAACTCTTTTATTTAGTATTTTAAAGAAGGTAAAGTTATGATTTTTAATAAAGTTACTTGCTTCTTCATAAGGAAGAGTTGTTACAAAGTTGTTATAAAATTTGAGAACACTCTCGTTGTTTTGTTCTCTAAAAAGAGTTTCTCTATCTTCAAAGTGTGATGCTAAAAGAGACATATCAAGTGAAGTTTGTTGCATAGGTGCATATTCATCAAGTTCAATTCTTGAAAAAGCACAGCCATTTTCAAGTTCTTTAAAGTATGGATAAGAAATATCGTTAATTTTTTCGTATCTTTTCATAGAATTTGGAATTACGATTTTGTGAAAATCACAATCTATAAATGCATATTCACCGATATTTTCTAATGTGTTAGGCAAATTGATATTTCTAAGTTTTGTGCAATTAGAAAATGCTTTAGTTTCAATGTTTTTAAGACCTGAAGAAAATTCCACATTTTCTAGTTCTGAACAATCACAAAATGCACTTTTTTTTATAGTTTCAACGCTTGATGGTATACTAATTTGACCAAGAGATTTGCATTCTTGGAAAGCACTTTCGCCAATAACTTTAACACTATTTGGAATTTCTACATTTTCAAGTTTGTGGCAACCAATAAAAGCACTTTCGCCAATTTCAGTTACACCAAATGGGATTGTAATAGTTTTTAGTTTTGCACAATCTCCAAATGCAGATTCATCAATAGTTTTAAGAGAGTTAGGTAAAGCAATAGTTTCAAGTCTATCACAAAGTGAAAAAGTATTCGCTTCAATATTATTAATTTTGCCGTTAATTTGAGCATTTTTAAGTCTTGGACAACTACTAAAAGCATATTGTTTAATTTCTTTAACAGTGCTTGGAATATTTAAGTTTTTAATGTATGTTTTTTCAAAAGCATTTTCACCAATAAACTCTAAACCTTCTTTTAAATCTAAGTTTGCTAAAAATGTGCAGTGAGAAAATGCGTGATCATCAATTATTTTTAGAGTGGTAGGGCAGTCAACAGTTGATAAAAATAGACAATTTGAAAAAGCATTTTTACCAATTCGCTCAACTCCTTCAGGAATAATAACTTTTTTAAGTGAAGAACATTGAGTAAATGCTGCATTATCAATAACTTTAAGTTTTTCAGGAAGTTTAATAGAAGAAAAATTACAACCTGCAAGAGCATTTTCTGAAATAACTGATAAATTTTCAGGAAGTTTAATAGATTTTAAGTTAGAGCATTCACAAAATGCATTATTTTCTAATTTTGTAACATTTTCAGGAATTTCTATTTGAGTAAGCGCACGACAATTTTCAAATGCCTGAGCGCTGATTTTATCAATAGATTTTGGAAGTTTTACTTTTTTAAGTAAGATACAGCCTTGAAATGCTCCACTTCCCATATCTTTTACTGAATCAGGAATATTAACATTTACTACTGGGCATCTAGCAAAAGTATTTTCTCCAATTTTTTCAATGCCATCATCAAGAGTTATTTCTTTAAGAGACCTACAATTATAAAAAGCACTATCGCTGATTTCTTTAACAGATTTTGGTATATGAACTTTAGTTAAAAAATCGCAATGAGAAAAAGCGTGTTTACCAATGGCTTCAACACTCTCTGGAATTTCAACACTTTTAATATCTAAAATGCCTTTAAATGCATTATCAGCAATTGCTCTTACATTATTTGGTATAATAAGATTGCCGTTTTCAATATCATAGGCATCTATGCTATATAAAACACCATTATTAATAACCATAAAAATAGTCCTTTTATAATATTTATATTATATTTAATTATAATACATTAATAAAAAAATAACAATAGTAAAATTAAAATTAATAATGATTATTTATTACTAATAAATTAAGTAAGAAAAAATCTATAAAGAAAATTTCGCATAATCTTTATAGATTTTATATAATTATTCTTTTTCCCAAAGAGTGTATTGTTCTTCGTCGCTATCTCCTTGATAACCTTCGCCTGATTGTGTAAATTTTCCGTAGTCAATTGCCTCAAGAAGAGGCTCAGTTGGTTCATGATATTTAATAATTTCGTCTGTTAAGTCATTAAGATTCATACCCACAGAGATTTTTTTAAGTGGTTTATTAGGGTGTTGTTTATTATATTCTTCAGCAAATCTATTTATACCCAATATATATTTTTCATATATTTCTTCAAAATAAACAGGATTAACACTATCGTTAATTTCAACATTATTAAATACACCATAGCCTTCATCAGGGTTAATGTAAAGGGTTGATTTTGCAATTATTTCATTGCCGTATTTAACAACTAAATTTTGAACATTAGGGTGGGTAATACTTGCGTGCATAATGCCTTCGCCAACGCCTTCAAGGTGGGCACAACAAGAGCATAGTTTACCAAGTATATAGTTTTTAGGGTCATTTTTTTCAAGCCACTCAAAGTTAAACTGTTCAGTTGCAGTATCCACTAAATTTTCTAATGTTTCAACTCTTAAGTTTTCAATTTCTTCACTATATTCATCAATATTTTCAAAAGGATTATTTTTTTCTTTTAAGTGGAAACCAAGAATACTACTAGGTGAATTTTTTTCTCTTCGTTCATCATCGATTTTAACTGCATAGTCAAATGTCATTTGGTCAGAAAAATAAGGTGAAATGGTATCTGAAATATGTTTATTTTCGTCAGTTATACCTAAGAACTTATTTTCAGCAAAATAATCTTTAAATTTTTGAATTGTAGGCTTAAGTTGTCTTTGAGAACCATGATTGTTTGTATTTGTCTTTTGAACTCTTTCAAATTCGTTGTAGCATCTAGCGAAAAATCCTGGGTTAGAAATATCTTCAAGCATAAGTTCATCGTAATTTTTCATAAAAAAGTCGGAAAAATCCTTCTTAAAACCATTATTTTGCATTTTTTCAGTCATATAATAAATGTCTGTAATATTCAAATGCCCTTGATTAAATTTTTGTAGTAAAAACCCACAAAGTTTTTGAGCATAGTCAACGGTCTTTCCATTTTTATCGATTATAGGTTTTTCTAAACCACCCATATTATATAAGAATTTATAAAATGCTGTATTTTCTGCAGGTGGATTTTCAGGGTCTAAGTTGAATTGTTTAAAAAATGTAAAGTTGTGTGAAGTTAAAAATTTTTCAATATCTTTTTGAGGTAATTCTCTTAAAAATGAATTATAAAATTTAGAGATAGATTCATTTTTTTGTTCTCTAATTAAAATGTCTTTATAATTCCAATTTTTAGATAAAAACGCTGGATTTATATTTAAAGTTTCAAGAGGGATTGAATCTTTTGTTTCTTTAGATAAAAGTGAGAAGCCGTCATCAACTTTTCTAAAATATAATAAATTTTTATTTATGCTATTATCAAAAAGTTCAATTGAATCTGGAACAAAAATTTCTTCAAGTGAAGAACAACCTGAAAAAGCATCTTTAACTTTTTTAATAGACTTAGGAAGTTTAACTTTTTTAAGTGAAGGGCAGAACTGAAAAGCAGAAGCATTTATATATTTAAGACCTTCATTAAAGTTTACTTCAACTAACTTTTCGCAGTTATAAAAAGCATCAGTTCCAATAGTAATTAATGAATCAGGCAAAGTTATAGATTTAAGTGAAGTGCAGTTTGCAAAAGCACTAACTTTTATTTCTTGGAGATTTTTAGAAAATTTAATATCAGTTAGTTTTTTACAACCAGTAAAGGCAGATTCTTCAATAAACTTAACACTATCAGGAATTTCAATAGATTTAAGGTTTACGCAGTGTTGAAAAGCATAATCATTAATTCTTTCTATACCATTTGGTAGTTTTATATCTTCAAGGTGAGCACAGCAATAAAAAGCATAAGTTCCAAGTCTTTTTACTGTATCAGGGATTTCAATAGATTTTAAATTGTAGCAGTTTGCAAATGCTTGGTCAGAAATTTCAGTTAAATTTTTAGGAAGTTTGACCTTTTCAATTTTGTCATCACAAAAGAAACAACTATCTCCAATTTTTTCAACACTATCAGGAATATCTACATATTTAAGAGCAAAGCAGTTAGAAAATGCCGAATGTCCTAAGGTTTTTGTTCCTTCTGGGATATTTATATTAATTAGGCTGTTACAATTACTAAATGCGTTGTCTTTTATTTCAGTTAAATTTTTAGGGAGTTCAATTTTTCTTAGTTTTTTGCAATCATTAAAAGTATTTTTCTCTATTGTTTTAACATTTTCAGGTATAATAATTTCTTCTAACTCCTTGCAACTAGCAAATGCATTTTCTCCAATAGATTTTAAATTTTCAGGTAGTTTAATATATTTAATACCTGAACCATTAAAACCATTAGAAATAATAGATGTAACAGAACTAGGAATTTCTATGTGAGTAAGTGACTTACAGTTTTTAAACATTTCAACATTTATAAAAGGTATTCCTTCTGGAAGATTAATATATTTTAAATTTTCACAGTCAGAAAATACACTTCCACCAATTGCAAGGTCAGGGTTATTTGGAAGAGAAACGCTTTCTAGTTCTTTGCAACCAGAAAAAGCAAAATGCTTAATATTTGTTACATTTTCAGGAATTGAGATATTTTTTAATTTAGAGCAACTAGAAAAAGCCCTTTGACCAATCATAGTAGCATTTTTTGGAAGATGAACTTCTGTAAGGGAAGAACAGTTTTCACATAAATGACTAGGTATTTCTTCAATGTTATCAGGAAGGTTAAGAGATTGTAATGATTTGCAAGAATTAAAAGCACCTTCACCCATATAAATCATAGAACTAGGAATATTTATGCTTTTTAAGTTAGAGCATTCAGCAAAAGAATTTGTGCCAATACTTAAAATTCCGCTTGGTAAATCAATGCTTTCTAATTTTTTGCAGTTTGAAAAAGCATTTTTCTTAATTCTCTCTAATTTTTTAGGGAATTTAATTTCTTGAAGAGAAGTGCAGTCAGCAAATGTTTCTTCATAAATAGTGTCTAACTTACTAGGAAGTTCAACATATTTAAGTCTTGAACAGCCTTCAAAAGCATTGTTACCAATATGCTCAACTTTTTTAGGAATTATAATTCGAGTTAAACTTGAGCAGTCTTTAAAAGCCTTATTACCAATAAATTCAAGTGATTTTGGTAATATAATTTCATTTACTTCTAACTCTTTACAAACACCAGGGTCAATTTCGATAACACCTTCAGGAATATGAAGTATTGAAAAAATATTTCCATCACTGGTGTAATATTGTTCTAAGTCGTTAGGGTAAACTTCTTCAAGAACTCCTTGATTTATTTTCATAGTTTCTCCTTAATTGTTTATAGTTTATTTTTCAAAAGGATTTTCATTTTGAGTAGTGTTTTGATCTTTGCTAATATCCCAAAGTTTATATTGATGTCTTGCACTATCTCCAATGTGACCATCTCCACTTAGGTTAAATTTGCTATAATTTATAGCAGGGTAAAGAATAAAACTTTCATCATGGTGTTTTTGGATTTCTTCGGATAAGTCATTTAAGTGCATTCCAACAGTTAATATTTTGAGTGTTTTTTCAGGATTTTCTAAATTATATTGTTTAGCAAAATTATGAACACCTAAGATGTATTTTTCATATATAGCAGGGTGTTGTGATTTTGGTGTATTTTCATAAATTTCAACATTATTAAAAACACCATAGCCATCATCAGGGTTGATAAATAGTGTAGACTTAGCGATTATCTCACCATTATTATTTCTAATTACTAAATTTTGGATATTTGGGTGGATAATGCTTGCTCTCATAATACCTTGGCCATTGCCTTCAATATGAGCACAGCAAGAGCAAAGTTTTCCTAATATATAATTTTCAGGGTCATTTTTTGCAAGCCAATCGTAAGTAAATTCATCTTTTGCAGATGATGACAAGTTCTTGGCAACTTCTATTTGACTATTTTCAATCATTTCACCAAGTTTATCAATTTTATCAAAGGGTTGTTCTTTTAAATGAAAACTTAAAATATGCGAAGGTGAGTTGCTATTTATTCTTTCTTCATTAATTTTTGTGGCTTTATCAAAAGTTTCTTGTGATGAGAAATATGGAGAGATTGCGTCAGCAATATCCCTTGTTTCTTCAGTTATATTAGAAAATTTGTTTTCATTAAAATATTCCACAAACTTTTTAAAAGTAGGTTTAAGTTGTCTTTGAGAGCCATGATTGTTAGTGTTTGTTTTTTGAACTAAATTAAACTCATTATAACATCTTGAGAAAAATCCTGGTTTATAATATTCTTGCTCATGAATTTCATCAAAATATTTCATAAAATAGTCTGTAAATTCTTGATTAAATCCATTAACTTCCATATTTTCGCCAAAGTTTCCAAGTTCGGTAATATCTTCAAAATAACCTTGTTCAGTTTTTTGATTTAAAAACATACAAACTTTTTGTGCATAATTTATTGTTTTTCCGTTTTTATCAATAGTAGGAGGATTAAATGCACCTAAATTATAAAGTATTTTATAAAAATTTGAATCACGAGTTCTAATAACAGAATCATCATAATTAAATTGTTTAAAAAATGTAAAATTATGATTATCCATAAATTCTTGTGCTTTTTCTATATCTATTTTTGATAAGAACAAGTTATAAAATTCAGCGATTTTTTTATTATTTTGTTCTCTAAATAACTATTCTTTTCTATCCCAGTTACGAGATAAAAATGGAATATTAATTTTGATATAATCAGCAGGTAAAGAGTCAGATGTTCTTTCTTCAAGCATAGAAAAACCATCTTCATCTTTTCTAAAAAATTTTAATTCTCCAATACCAAATTTAGGGAAAAATCCTACTAATTTATCATAAAATTTAATTGATTTAAGTGAGTCGCATTTATCAAATACTTGACTTCCAAGAGTGGATAAAGCCTTTGGCATTACAATATTTTTTAACGACTCACAACCTTTAAAGCATTGCTCATTAATTGCAGTTATATTATCGGAGAGTTTAATATTTTCAAGAGCAGAACAATTAGAAAATGCTTGACCATAAATTTCTGTTACGCTATCAGGAATAGTGATAGATTTTAAACTTTTACAATTTGAAAAGGTAATAGGTCTAATTTTTGTAATATTATTAGATAATTTAACATCTTCTAAGGCGTAGCAACAATTAAAAACAGATTCTCCAAGACTTGTAACAGTATCAGGTATTTCAATACTTTTAAGTGATGTGCAAGCCCAAATTGCATCGTTTTCAATGGTTGTAAGATTTTTTGAAAGTTTAAGGTTAGTAAGTTTTTCGCATTTTCCAATAGATTCTTTTCCTAAATTTTTTACAGAGTCTGGAATAACTAAAGTATTAAGGGATCTGCACTCACAAAATGCTCCGTCAGGAATAATTTCTAATTTATTAGATAATTTTATAAAGTCAAGTTTATGACAACTGTGAAAGCAGTTTTGACCAATTTTTTCAACACTATCAGGCATATTTACAGTTTTTAAGTTGTTACAACCATGAAAAACACTATCATCAATATATTTTAGTCCATTAGGTAAATTAATTTCTTCTAAATTTTTACAAGAAGAGAACGCATTATTTTTTATTTCTATTAAATTTTCTGGCATTGTTATAGACCTAAGTTGTCTACAAGAAGAAAACGCATTGCTACCAATTATTTTTACACTATTAGGAATTGTGAAGGTTTCAAGTGAACTACAATCATAAAATGTATTTGATTCAATGCTAGTAATGCCATTAGGAAGATTAATACTTTTTAATGAAATACAATTCATAAATAAACTTTCATTTAAAATTTTAACTGAGTCAGGAATAGTTATTTCAGTAAGTCTTCTACAACTGCAAAAAGCACCTTTTCCAATTTCATTGACAGAATTTGGAATATTAACTTCTTTTAACTCCGTGCAGTTCATAAAAGCATTTTCTCCGATAGATTTTAAAGTGCTCGGAAAAATAACTTTCTCGAGATTATCAAGTCTACGAAAAGCATAATCGTTAATTTTTATTATACCTTCAGGAATAGTAAAAGTTCCGTTTACTATATCTTCAGGAGATACACTAACTAATATTCCGTTTTCTATTTTCATAGTTACTCCTTTAATTTTTTAGTAGAAAATTATCTTTCTAATTCAACTTCCTTAGTTTCTTTCTTCTTTTTTGTTTCTTCATTTTTCCAAAGGATATATTGAGATTTGCTGCTATCTCCAGGGTGTCCAAAGCCTTCTAAATCATAGGTAGAAAAGTCAATAGAATCATAAAGTTCTTTAGATTTTTTGTGGTGTCTTACAATTTCAGGTTCTAAGTCGTTTAAGTGCATACCAACTGTTATGACATTAATTGGTTTGTCAGGGTGCTGTTTATTGTAATGATTTACAAAATCCTTTATACCTAAGATGTATTTTTCATAAATATCAGATTTTAAGTCATTATAGAAATTAGATACTTCAACATTATTAAATACGCCATAGCCTTTTTCAGGGTTGATAAATAGGGTGGACTTAGTAATGATGAAATTATTTTTATCTCTAATAACAAGATTTTGAATATTAGGGTGAATAATACTTGCCCTCATTATACCTTGACCATGACCTTCAATGTGTGCACAGCAATTACAAAGTTTACCTAGTATAAAGTTCTTAGGGTCATTTTTTTCAAGCCACTCGTATGAAAACTCATTAATCGCAGCGCTAGTAAGGTTATGAGCAGTTGTTGTTTGTTCGTTTTTAATAGCATCACTAAATTCATCAATTTGAGCAAATGGATTTTCTTCTTTTAAATGAAAGCCTAAAATGTTATTAGGAATATTTTTTTCTTTTCTTTCTTTATCAATTTTAACTGCAATATTAAAAGATTTTTGTTCTGAGAAGTATGGTGAAATTGTATCAGCAATTTCCTTAGTTTCTTCATTAATTCCTTTAAATTTATTTTCTGCAAAATAATCAACAAATTTTTTAAAAGTTGCTTTAAGTTGTCTTTGAGAACCATGATTATTAGTGTTTGTTTTTTGGACTTCTTCAAATTCGTTGTAGCATTTTGCAATAAAGTTTGGATTTGTTTTTTCATACGCAATGATTTCATCAAAGTATTTCATAAAAAATTCAGAAAATTCTTTTTTATAGCCAGTTAATTTCATTTTTCTAGCACAATCACCAAAGGAAAAATCATCAAAAACTCTTTGTTTTATTTTTGTATCAAGAAAATTATAAACTTTTTGAGCGTGATTTATAGGTTTTCCGTTTTCATCAATTTCAGGGCTATCCATTGTGCCTAAGTTGTATAAGAATTTAAAAGAATTTGCAATTTCAGAATAAACTGCATTAGGATTAATATTTAACTTTTTAATAAAAGTAAAATTATGTGAATCCATAAACTCTCTAAAGTGTTCAGGTTTAAATCTCCAAAGCAAACTATTGTAAACTAAAGCCACGTTTTCATTTTTCTGTTCATTTAAAATAATATCTTTTTTATCCCAGTATTTTGCTAAAGTTCCAACGTTAATATTTAATTTTTCAGTAGGTAAAAATTCAGTTCCTTGCTCAGTTGAGAGGGTAAAGAATCCATCTTCCTTGTTTAAGTAAGGAAGAGGATTGTATAAATAATGTTGGTCTAAGTGTTTGAGTTCATCATAAAATTTAATACATTTTAGTCCACTACAATCTAAAAATGCACCATTTTCTACATTTTTAAGTGATTTAGGTAACGATATATTTTTTAAAGAATTACAACTTTCAAAACATCTAGAGCCGATGTATGTTAGATTTTTTGAAAAATCAATAGATTCAAGTGAAGAGCAATTACTAAATGCATTGGGCCCAAGAATTTTAATAGAATCAGGTAATGTAATGTGTTTTAAATTCACACATTGTGAAAATAAACCATAAGGAATATCTTCAAGACTATTAGATAATTTTGCTTCACTAAGTCTTGTGCAACTACAAAAAGCACCATTATCAATATATGTTACAGAATCAGGAATTTCAATTTGTTCAAGCGAGTCGCAATATAAAAATGCGTTACCACCAATACTTTCTAAGCCATTATTAAGTTTAATGCTTTTTAAATTATTACAACTAACAAATGCTTCTTCTTCAATTTTTGTTACTGTGTCAGGAAGTTCAATTTCAAGTAATGATTCACATTCGTTAAAAGTTCTAGCGCTTATAGTTCTAAGTTCATTAGGAAGTTTTATAGTTTCAAGTCTTTTACAACCTTGAAAACACTCATCACCAATAATCTTTACACTATCAGGAATTTTAACATTTGTTAAATTATAACAATTAGCAAATGCACCATTTTCTATAAGATTAATTCCCTCAGAAAATTCAACAGAGAGCAATTTTTTGCAATCCAAAAAAGCATTTTCACCAATAACTTCAAGAGAACTTGGTAAAATGACGTGTCTAAGATTTTTTAAATTATAAAAAGCATTAGCGCTAATTTCAGTTACGCCTTCTGGAACGATAAATGTTCCTCTTTGTATATCTTCTGGGTCTATGTTAGATAAAATTCCTTTTTCTATTATCATAATTTTTTCCTTAATTAAAATTATTTTTATTTACCTAAAAAAGTTATCTTTTTCTTGTTCTTTTTTTGATTCTAGTTCTTTAATATTTTATCATCTAGTTTCCAAACTGTTCTTTGATGTTCGCTGCTATCTCCACTATAACCTGTGCCATCGGTGTCAAATAAACCATAATCAATTGCTTCAAGAAGAGGGAAAGTTTGTTCATGATTTTTAGCAAACATTAGTTTTATATCATTTAAGTTCATACCAACTGATATGATTTTAAGAGGATTATCTTTATGAAGTTCATTATATTTTTTAGCGAAAGCATCAATACCACTTAGATATTTTTTGTAAATCTCGTCAAGATGCTTATTATCAATAAAGTCATAAACTTCAACATTGTTAAATACGCCATATCCCTCTTTTTCATTAATATAGAGAGTAGATTTTGCTACAATTTCACCTTTTTTATTTCTAATTACAAGGTTTTGAATTGATGGGTGAATAATACTTGCACGCATAATTCCATAACCTTGACCTTCAATATGTGAACAGCAAGAGCAAAGTTTTCCAAGTATTAAATTGTTAGGGTCATTTTTTTCAAGCCAATCATAAGTAAATTCACTATTTGCGCTATCAATCATTTTTTGAATAATAGAAGTTTGAGTTTGGTTAATCTCTTTTGAAAGTTCATCAATTTCTTCAAAAGGACTTTCTTCTTTTAAGTGAAATCCTAAAATATTATCAGGAACTTGTCCTTCTTCCTTTTCTTCTAAAATTTTAACAGCATTTTCAAAAGTTGCTTGTTTTTTGAAATAAGGAGACAATGTGCTAGCAATAGGTCTAGTTTTTTCAGTGATACCTAAAAATTTATTTTCTTTAAAATAGTCAACAAATTTTTGAACGGTAGGTTTAAGTTGTCTTTGACTACCACGATTATTAGTGTTTGTTTTTTGAACCTCATCAAATTCGTTATAGCATCTAGCAATAAATCCTTGTTGGAATATTTCTCTATTCATAAGTTCGTCAAAATTATTAATAAAAAATTCAGTAAATTCTTTATTAAAACCATTATTTTGCATTTTTGATGTAAAACTTGAGATATCTCTAAGTGTTAAAGAATTTGATTTAAATTTTTTAAGTATAAATTCACAAACTTTTTGTGAGTAGTCAATCTTTTTTCCATTTTCATCGGTATATGGTTTCTTAAAACCACCGAGGTTGTATAAAAGTTTAAAAAGGTCAACATTTTCTGGTTTATTTTCTTCTAAATCAAATTGTTTTAAAAATGTAAAGTTATGAGATTCTAAAAACTCTTCGATTTTTTCTTGAGGGAGGTTTCTTAGGAAACTTTCATAAAATTGTGCATATTTTGGATTTGATTGCTCTTTTAAAATTACATCTTTATAATTCCAGTTTTTAGATAAAAATGCTGGGTTTATGTTTAAGTTTTCAAGAGGAAGAGAACCAATTTCTTGCTTAGATAAAAGCGAAAAACCATCTTTTTCTTTTTTGAAAAATAGTAAATTTTCATTTTGGTTTTTTGAAAGATATTTTATAGTTTTTGGAACAAAAATTGATTCAAGTTTTTCACAACCACTAAAAGCATTGTAACCAACTTCTTCAATAGATTCAGGAAGAGTAATTTCCTTTAAAGATTTGCAACCATAAAAGACTTCATTTCCAATTCGTTTTAAATTTTTAGGAAGTTTAATTTCTTCAAGTGATGCACAGTGCATAAAAGCATTTGTATTAATAGAAGTTATGCTATCAGGAAGATGAATAGATTTTAAGTTAGGGCAGTTTTCAAAAGTTCCTTCATGTATAATTTCTAAGTTATCAGAAAGTTTTACATTTTCAAGACCTTCGCAACTATAAAAGGCATAAGGACCTAAATGATTTAAACTATTAGGAAGAGTAATAGATTTTAATTTATTACATTCTTGAAATGCATATTCATCAACAAACTCAAGATTTTTTGGGAGTGTTAAATTTTCTAAATTTTTACAGTAATAAAATGCATAAAGTCCAATTTTTTGAATATCATCAGGAAGATTTATAGATTTTAAATTATAGCAAGAACTAAATGCTTGAGTTGGGATTTCTTTTAAATTATTAGATAGTTTTACTGTTTCAAGAGACTCGTTATTGGCAAAACAATTTTCCCCAATAGAGTTTACACTATCAGGTAACTCAATATTTTTAAGTGCATAACAACTTAAAAATGCTGATGATGCAATTCTTTTAACACCATTAGGGATTTCAATTTTTTCAAGTTTTTCACAATCAGAAAAAGCACTTGATTCAATACTTACTAAATTTTTTGGGAGTTTTACAGAGTGAAGGTTGATACAATTATTAAAAGTATTTCTAGAAAGAATTTCTACACCATCAGGAATTTCTATTTCTTCTAAATATTTACAATTATAAAAAGCAGACGCATCAAGTCTTATTAAACTTTTTGGAAGTTTAATTTTACTAATACCTGAACCATTAAAAGCACTACTTAAAATTGATGTTACAGATTCAGGAATTTCAATTTCCTTAAGCGAAGTGCAGTTTTGGAAGGTTGACATATTAATATATTGAAGACCATTAGGTAGAGTAACTCTTTTTAAATTTTTACAATCATTAAAAAGATTGCTTGCAAGTGAAATTTTTGGATTGTCAGGGAATTTTATTTCTTCAAGAGAACTGCAACCTGAAAAAGCATCGTGATGAATAGTTGTAAGTGTATTAGGAATATCAATGTATTTTAAACTTAAACAATTACTAAAAGCGTTTGAACCAATTTCAATAGTTTTTGGTGCTAAAGTAACTTTTTTAAGAGAAGTGCAACCGTCAAAAGTGTTAGGATAGATAACATTTGCTTCCTTAGGCATTGTAATTTCTTTTAAACTTTCACAACCTGCAAAAGATGATTCTCCAAGAGCAATGATACTATCAGGCAATTCAATATTTTGCAAACTTTTACAATTTCTAAAAGCATTATCTTCAATACCTGTTAAATATTTTGGTAAAATTACATTTTCAAGAGATGTGCAGTTATAAAAAAGATTTTTTCTAATTTTATATAAAATTTCAGGAAGACGAACAGTTTTTAAAGAAGAGCAACCACTAAACGCACCTGAGAAAAGGGAAGTAACAGAATTTGGAATAAAAATTTGGTTAAGACTTGAACAATTTAAAAAGGCTCTTGAGTTAATTGTGTCAACGCTAGCAGGAATATTAATACTTTTTAAACTTTCGCAATCAGAAAATGCATCAGTTCCAATTTCTGTAACTGTATTAGGTAAAACAACTTCTTCAAGATTTGCAACACCCATAAATGCATCATCATCAATTTTTGTTACGCCATTAGGCACAACAAAAACACCATTATATGGTATATCTTCACAGTATACATCTGATAATAAAACTCTGCCATCATCTAAATGTTTGTATTCCATTAGTTACCTCGCATAAATGTTATATTTATTGTTTTTCTTGCACAGTTTGTTGATTTTTTGTCGTTGTTTTTGGAGAATTTTCTTTAAGTTTATCTGATTTCCAAATTATACATTGTTCATCTTCACTATCTCCTGAATGAGCAAGTGCTCCTGTGCCATATTCAGCATAATTAATTGCTTTAAGGTTTGGTTTTAATTCGTATTCGTGATTAAAAATAAGTTCTCTGCTTAAATCATTTAGATTCATACCAACATTAACTTGCATAAGTGGATTGTCGGGATTTTCTTTGTTATATTCTTCAATAAATCTTTTTACACCTAAGATATATTTTTCATAAATTTTTTGTTTTTTATCAGGCAAAATATCAGCAGAAACTTCAACATTACTAAAAACACCATAACCTTTTTCTTTGTTTAAATAGAGTGTTGATTTTGCTATAATTTCACCATTACTATCTTTTATTACTAAGTTTTGAATAGTTGGGTGAACAATACTTGCATGCATAATTCCAAATCCCATTCCCTCTAAATGCGCACAGCAAGAGCAAAGTTTACCTAAGATAAAGTTTTTTGGATCATTTTTCTCTAGCCACTCAAAAGTAAATTCGTTATTTGCTGTTTTGATGAGTTCATCTAAAGACCTTGTTGCTGAGTTCCCAATTTTTCTTGCCATTTTATCAATGCTTGCAAATGGTAAGTTTTTTGTATCTTCTAAAGTCTCTTTTAAAGGAGCACTTAAAATGTTATTAGGAACATTTTCATCTTTTCTAATTTTATCAATTCCGATTGCAAGATTAAAAGTTCCTTGGTCATTAAAATATGGAGATATTGTTCTAGCAATTTCCATATTTTCTGAAGTAACATTGTTAAACATACTTGTTTCAAAATAGTCTTTAAATTTTTGAACAGTAGGTTTAAGTTGTCTTTGACTTCCACGATTGCTAGTGTTTGTCTTTTGGACATCTTCAAACTCATTGTAACACTTAGCAATAAAACCTTTTCTTTTATTTTCTTGAGCCATAAGTTCATCAAAGTTTGAAAGGAAAAAGTCAGTAAAATCTTTTTTAAAACCAGTGAGACTCATATATCTAAAACTATCACAAAGTCCATTAATAGTAATTTGTTTTTTATTTAGTCTTTCAAGTAAAAATTCAGAAACTTTTTGTGCATAATCGTATTTTTTGCCATTAATTTCTTTTGGTGTGCTTAAAGCACCAAGGTTAAAAAGCATTAAATAAAAAGGTGTTTTATTATCCATACTGTTTGATAAATCAAACTTTTTAAGAAATGTAAAGTTATGAGATTTTAAAAGATTTTCTGCTAAAACAGAGCCTCTATCCAGTAAAAAAGTATTGTATAAATCACAAATATTTGGATTTTTTTGTTCTTTTAAAATAGTATCTTTGTATTCCCAGTGATTAGATAAAAATGCTAAATCAACTTTAATTTCATCAAGAGGAATAGAATCTTTATTTGCGTAAGAAGTGAGAGAAAATCCATCACCATCTAAGTTTTTATTAAAAAATTTAAGAGATGAGTTTCCAACTCCTTTGATGGATTTTGCTTTAACAGGGAAGTTTACTTCTTCAAGGTTATAGCAACCTTCAAAAATTTCTTTTCCGATAATTGTTATTTTTTCAGGAATATTAATCGACCTAAGAGATGAACAACCTTCAAAAGCTCTACCTTTAATAGCAGATACATTTTCAGGTAATACGATTGTTTCAAGAGATGTGCAGTTTTTGAAACATCTAGGGAAGATATTTTTTAAACTTTTAGAAAGTTTTATATTTTTTAAACTAGTGCAATTTTCAAAAGTGCTTTCACTAAGAACTTCGAGGGAGTTTGGAAGTGAAATATCTGTTAAACTTGTGCAGTTTGCAAATGCTCTAAGGTTAATATAAATTAGTCCGTTTGAAAATTTAACCTTTGTAAGGTTTGAACAGTTTTCAAAAGAACTTGCTTCAATAGTTTTTAAAGATTTTGGAATACTAACGCTTGCAAGGTTTGAGCAGTCCATAAAAGAACCTTTGCCAAGTCTAACTAAGTTTTTTGGTAAATTAATTTTTTCTAAAGAATCACAACCTTTAAATGATTCATCTAAAATTCTAATAGTTTTATTTGGAAAGTGAATATTTTTTAGTGATTTGCAATTACTAAACGCAAGTTCATCAATATCTTTTACATTTCGAGATATTTTAATATTTTGTAAATTAGTGCAATCACTAAACGCACTATGATGAATTCTTCTAACTGATGGTGGAAGGTTAACTTTTTTTAAAGAAGAACAACCAGCAAATGCTGAATCATTAATATCTTTTAGTCCAAAAGGAATAGAAATACTTTCAAGAGAGGAGCAACCTTCAAAAGCAGAAAAGTTTATATTATTTACAGTGCTTGGGATATTTACATTTTTAAGGTTAGAGCAGTTTTTAAATAAACTATGAGCAATGAGTTTTAAGTTTTTGGGGAGTGTGACACTTTCAAGATTTTGGCAGTCATAAAAAGCCCCAACTCCAATACTGTAAACAGAGTCTGGGATTATAATTGTTTTTAAATTAGGAAGGTGTTTAAAAGTTCCTTCATTAATAACTGAGGCTTTGCTTGGAATCGTAAAAGTTCCGTTTATAATTTCTTCATCTCTAACTCTTTGTAATCTATTTCCATCAAGCATAATATTCACCTTAAAATTTTATTTATATTATTATATAATATAAGAGAGTAAATTTCAATACCCAAAATAAGTTTTTTTAAGCAAAAAATGACAGTTATTTACAAAATAAGAATGTAAAGAATAATTTTTTGCATAAGAAAAAGCACCAAAAAAGATTAAGGAACTCCTTTTTGGTGCTTTAATTTTTAATTAATAACTAAAAATTAATTATTCTTCATCATCACTTTCAGCATCACTCGCTTCTTTAAGTTGTTTAGATTTTTCGTTAAGAGCAACGAATCTTTCATAAACTTCTTTATATTTTTGTTCGTGAATTTTTATTCTTTGTAAAAGGTCTTCATCATTAGGATTGTTAGCATATTCTTGCTTTAAAACAGCAGTTTCTGCTTGAAGATTGTCAAAAATCATAGATAACTCTTCAAGTTCATCAAGTGTTTTTATAAATTCATATTTAATAAGATCGCTCATTTTCTTCTTCTCCTATATCTAAAATTGTGAATTGAGATTCATCACTATCTCCATCATGACCATATTCTTGTGGACAATACTTTGAGTAGTTTACTGCATGGAGTAAGTCTTCTGCTCTTTTGTTGTGTTTTTCAATTTGGTTGGTTAAGTCGTTTAAGTGCATACCTACATTAATTTTTCTAATTGGGGAATCTGGATGTTGTCTGTTATATTCATCAACAAATGCTTTAGTTCCAAGCAAATATTTTTGATAAATTTTTTGCTTATCTTCTTCATAGACATCAATACTAACTTCAACATTATTAAATACACCATAGCCTTTCTTTGGGTTAATGTAGAGTGTTGATTTTGCAACAATTTTGTCATTTTCATCACGAATAACTAGAGTTTGAATATTAGGGTGGGTAATGCTTGCACGCATAATTCCATATCCAGCACCATGAAGGTGAGCACAACAAGAGCAAAGTTTTCCAAGAATAAAGTTATCAGGGTCATTTTTCTCAAGCCAGTCAAAAGTGAATTGATTTGATGCTGAGTTTAAGTTTTCAAATGTTTCACTCTGATTATTATATATTTTTTCTGCGTAATTATCAATTAAAATAAATGGGTCTTCGAGAGTTTTTTCAGTTAAATGCATTCCTAAGATATTTTCAGGTGTGCCTTTTAACTTTCTTTCTTTTTCAATTGAAACAGCAGTATCAAAAGAACTTTGTTCTTTAAAGTAAGGTGAAATTGCATCAGCAATTCCTTGAGTTTCTTCGGTTAAACCATAAAATTTCTTATCTGCAAAATATTCTTTAAATTTTTCAACAGTAGGTTTAAGTTGTCTTTGACTTCCACGATTACTTGTGTTAGTTTTTTGGACTTCTTCAAACTCATTGTAGCATCTAACAATAAAGTCAGTTTTATATTTTTCTGCTTCCATTAGTGCGTCATAGTTTTTGATAAAGAACTCAGTAAATTCTTTATTGAAGCCTTTATTTTCCATATTTTTAAAAATTTGAGTAAATCTTTCTATGCAGACATCATTTTTTTCAAGTTTAAGTTTAATAAAACCAGTGATTTTTTGTGCATAGTCAATAGTTTTTCCATTTTCTTCCACAGGTTTTTCGAAGCAACCAAAGTTATATAGTGCTTTGTAAAAATCATATTTTTCGTTAAATCCATCTTTAACATTTAATTGTTTAAAGAAAGTAAAGTTATGTGATTTTAAGAAATTATCAATATTCTCTTGTGGTAAATCAAGTAAAAATGTGTTATAAAAATCACAAACCTTAGGATTTAATTGTTCTTTTAAAAGAGAATCTTTATAATCCCAACCCTTTGTTAAAAAGGCAGGGTCAAGTTTTAAATTATCCAATGAAATAGAATTTTCTTGTTTTTCATGAGAGAGTTTAAAGCCGTCATCAGTTTTAGTATAGAATTTAAATTCTCCAACATCTTTTGCAGAAATAACACTCTTTGGAATAGAGATAGATTCAAGCATATTACATTGTAAAAATGCATTTTTACCGATATAAGAAACACTTTCAGGTATTTTAACATTTGTTAAATTTTCACATCTTTCAAATGCACATGCACCTATAATATTTACACCATTTTCAATTTCAACATTTGTAAGATTTAAGCAATGTTTAAAAGAGTTATTTCCAATTTTTAAAACTCTGCTAGGTATTGTAACATTTTTTAAATTTTTACAAGATTCAAAAGTTGATTCTTCAATAGTTGTTAGTTCCTTAGGGAGTTTAACAGTTTCAAGAGAATAGCAGTTTTTAAATGCACGTTGCTTAATTGTTTTTAAATTATCAGGAAGCACAGCATTTTTAAGTGATTTGCAATTTTCAAACGCACTTTCATCAATGAGGTTTAAATTATCTTGAAACTCAACATTTGTAAGAGAGATGCAATCTTCAAACGCACTCGCTTTAATTTGCTCTAAATTTTTAGGAAGTTTAATACGATTTAAACTTGTGCAAGAGTCAAATGCTCTTGTTTCAATATAAGTTACATTGTCGGAAATATTTATATTTTCAAGAGATTTACAATCTCTAAAAGCGTGTTCACCAATATATGAAGCATTTAAAATATTTACATCTTTTAGACTATAACATTTATAAAATGCACTATCTGGAATATTTTTTAAATTCTTTGGTGTTTCAATAGATTTTAAAGAAGTGCAATAAGTGAAAGCATTTGATCCAAGTCGCTTAAGGGATTCAGGAAGGTGTATACTTTTTAAATTATCACATCTTTCAAAGGATTTTTTTCCAATATATTCAACAGAATTAGGAATATTAATTCTTTTTAAACTAGAACATATGGCAAAGGCGTTATCATCAATTGATTTAAGTGAACTAGGAAGTTCAACTTTTTTAAGTGAGTAACAACTATCAAAAGTATTTGCTTCGATTTTTTCTATACCTTCAGGGAGTTTAATAGAAGCAAGTGAGTCACAATTTTGAAAAGCATTTTCTTTAATAATTTTTACATTTGATGGAATTTTGATATGTCTTAAGTGATTACATTTTGTAAAGGCATAACTATCAATCTTTTTTAGTGATTCAGGTAACAAAATATGTTTTAAATTATAGCAATTTTGAAAGGTTGATTTTTTTATTTGTTTAATACCCTCAGGAATTTTGAGAGATGTAAGATTAGCGCAACCTTCAAATGCACTATCACCGATGTATGAAACAGTTTCAGGAATTTTTAAATTTTTAAGTTCATAGCATGCATTAAAAGCATTTTCTCCAATATGTGTAATTTTATCTGGTAAAATAATATTTTTAATTTTACCACAAAAACTAAAAGATTTGTTACCAATATGAGTAACACTACTTGGAATAGAAACTTCTTCAAGATTTATGCAAGCCTCAAAAGCACTATCAGGTATTTCTTTAACAAAATGAGGAATATTCATTTTTGTAATACTAGCACAATTAAAAAATGCGTTATCGCCAATCTTTTTAAGATTTTTTGGTAGATTAATTTCTTTTAATTTTTCACAATTTGCAAAGGCAGATTCTCCAATATCAGTAACTTTTTCAGGAATTTCAATATTGTTTAAGTTTTTACAACCTTCAAAAGCAGATTGATAAATAGTTTTTACTTCATCAGGAATAACAACTGATTCAAGAGAGTGACAATTTTTAAATAAGCCGTGTGGTAAATATTTGCTACTGAGTGGGAGATTAATATTTTTAAGATTTGTGCATTTTGAGAATGCATACTCTCCAAGATGATATACGCTTTCAGGGATACGAATGCTAGTAAGTTTTGAGCAACTCTCAAAAGCATTTGTTCCAATATCTTCAAGTCCATTTGGAAGTGAAACTTCAGTAAGAGCAGTGCAGTTTTTAAAAGCATCTTCGGAGATGAGTTTTACATTATCAGGAATTTTAATACTTTTTAGACCAAAGCAATTTTCAAAAGCAGAAGGGTAAATACTTTCAAGTCCTTCAGGGAGTTTTACAGATTCTAGGTCAAAACAACCACTAAAAACATTTTCATTTAAAACTTTTAAATTAGTTCCATTAATTGTAACAGTTCTAAGTCTAGTTAAATGTTTAAATGCTTCTGGCTCAATATTTTCAATATTTCCAGGAATTATAAGTTCTTTTATAAAATCGCAATTTACAAATGCTTTTTCGCTAATAGATGTAACATTTTCTGGCACGAAAAAAGAACCATTTATAAGGTCTTCATTTGTTACACTAGTAAGTTCGCCATCATTTATAATCATAAAAATAGTTCCTTTAAGATTAATTTAAAAATAGTATACAACATAAATAAAAAAATAACAAGAGCAAGTTTAAAAATATTATAAATAATTATTTATAAATACTAAAATAATGTAAAAATAAAGTTAGTAATCTTTTTATAAAAAACAAAACTTAGATTTGTTATGTAATAATAAAAATTAAAAATAATAATTTTTTTTACAAAATCCACTAAAAATATAAAATTTAAGAAATATATAGCATAAATTTTACAAAATAAATAAAAAAGGTGAAAAAATATTTGTAATTAATCTATAATTTATGACATAATATTTTTATAAAATAAGAGGTATAATTATGAAAAAAACAGTTGTTGCTATTTGTTATGATTTTGATAATACGCTGTCAGTTAGTGATATGCAAAGTTTTTCTTTTATTCCTAACCTTGGTATGTCAGTTGGAGACTTTTGGAGTTATGTAAATACCTATGCTAAAAATAACAAGATGGACGGAATACTTAGTTATATGTATTTTATGATTCAATTTTGTAAAGAAAAGGGAATAAAACTTACAAAAGAATATTTAAATTCGCTTGGAAAAGATATTGAATATTTTAAAGGTGTTACAACTTGGTTTGATAGAATTAATGCTTATGGTAATGAAAAAAATATAGAAGTTGAACATTATATTATAACATCAGGTAATAGAGAAATTATTGAAGGAAGTGAGATTTTTGACAAGTGCAAAGAGGTTTTTGGTTGTGAGTATTTATATGGTGAAGATGGAGAGGCGATTTGGCCAAAACACATAGTAAACTATACTCAAAAAACTCAGTTTTTATTTAGAATTTGCAAAGGTGCTTATGATATTACTGATGAGAAAACAGTTAACCAAAGAATAAAAAAACGCCATGTGGAATTTAGAAATATGATATATATGGGTGATGGTCTTACAGATGTTCCGTGCCTAACACTTATAAAAGAAAAGGGTGGAAATTCTATTTCAATTTATAAGCCAGAAACTAAAGAAGTGAGCGAAAGACTTATAAAAGAAAATAGAGTAAATTTTGCATGTGAAGGGGATTTTAGTGAAAATTCACAGGTTGAAAATCTTGTAAAACTTATTATCGACTCGGTATATTATCGTGAAAAACTTATTAAAAAAGAACAACAACTTAAAAAATTTAATTAATAATTTAAATTATATAAAAATAACAATAATTTTTAAAAAATGAAAGTAAAATTATAAAAAATAATACTATTTAATGTTATAATAATAAAACAAAAATACACCACTTAGTTAAGTATAAAATTAAGTGGTGTTTTGTTATGTAAAAAAAATTATTCTTATTACTAAATATGATTGCAAATTTATAATATTTTTATAACTATTGGAAATAGAAAAAAATATTATTTTTAATTTAATATTGACTTGATTAATGAAATATTGTAATATTATGTAAATGTAGTTTATTATATAAAATATAATAAAGGTTTTTGGAGGATAATATGATTTCATTTAATGTGGGAACTTCTAAGTTTAATTATAGAGTTGCTGGTATTTTTATTGATGAAAAAAATAAAAGATTTTTAACAAATACTGCAAAAAATATTGATTTTGTAGTTCTCCCAGGTGGTAGAGTTGAGATTGGTGAAAGTTCTATTGAATCACTTAAAAGAGAAATGGTTGAAGAACTTGGCGCTAATATTTCAATAGTATCTCTTAAAGCAATTATTGAAAACTTTTTTAACTTTGACGGTTATGATTATCACGAACTTCAATATGTGTATGTTGCAAAATTTGAAGATGAGTCTATTCAAAATCATACAGGCGAATTTATTGGTATTGAAGCAAAGGATTACTATGAATGGTTTAGTTTTGAAGACCTTGATAAAATAAACTATAAACCAATTATGCTTAAAAGTGCAATTAAAGAAGCACTTAGTGGTGATTTAACTTTTAGACATATTATTCATAAAGGTAATGGTTAATTTAGAAATTTGTTTTAGCGAGGGAGTATGATTTTTAAAATTTTAACAATAATAATTGTTTCATTTTATTTGTTTATAACAATTAGATATCTTAATAGACTTGCTGTTTTTGTTAAAAACTATAAAAAGGTCAAAAAATTGGGAAATGTTGAACTTGAAAAAGAAACACTTTTTATTATTCCAATGTATAAAGAAAAGAAAATGGCAAGAGATACATTTAATTTCTTTTTTAATATTGCAAGTCAAAATGAAAATGTAAAGGTTGCATTTGTTTGCACTGCAAAAGAAGATGACGGCAAAAATGAGACAACTTATGATATTTTATGCGATGAAAAAGCAAAGTCAAAAAGTGAAAGTATGTTTGTCTATAAATATCCAAAAACTACTGGAATTATGGCACATCAGGTAAATTATGGTGTGAAAAAATACTCAGAAGATACAAAAAATACTGATTTTTGGGTTGCAATTTATAACTGCGATTCAAGACTTGATAAAATATCACTTAATGAAATTTTTTATAGTATAAATAACGCAAAAGTGCAGACAGTTTTTCAACAATATAGTTATTATCATATACCAGGTGCAAGATTTAAGTCTATTCCACTAAGTAGTGCAGTTTGGCAAACAAGGTGGAGTGTATTTAAGGAAAATGCAATGGCTAGAAATAGGTGTTTATATAGAAGAAAAATTAAAAATTTTAATACTTTTTATGCACTTTTTGAACCATTTTCTTACTGCATTGGTCATGGAATTATAATAAATGCAGAAACCTTTATAAAAGTTGGTGGAATGCCTGAAGATTCTATTAACGAAGATACTTTTATGGGGTATATTATTTGTTCAGAAGGGCTTGAAATAGAGCCACTATACTCAATGGAAAAAGCAGAGTCTGTCAGTAGCACAAAAACTTTAATTAGACAGCAATCATCTTGGTTTAATGGGCCTGTTAGAAGTTTAGAGTATTATAAGCAATATTGCAGAGATAATGACTGCACATTTAAAAGACCAATTTGCAAGGAAGAAAATAAAAAAACTGCTAAAATTAGAGCGTTTAAGAGTTTTGATTATGCGCTTGCTTGGATGTTTAGTCCAGTTATCATGCTTGTGATTTTGCCAATATGTTCAATACTTGGCTATGGACTTTTTGGAATACTTATAACACTTTTAACTGCTGAAATTTATCTATATTTTGTAAATTTAATGATGTTTTTAGCACTTAGAAAACATGGAATTAAAGTTTTAATGCCATCACTTATTTTTGATATATTATTTTATTTTTGCCACGGTCTTAGCACTTTTATTTGGCTTGGTAAAAATATTACAGGAAAAAATAGAATTGATAATAAATACAAAACGGAGAGATAACAATGAAAGTTTGTTTAGTAACAGGTATTACTGGAACACTCGGAAGTGAGTTAACTGAAACATTAAAATCAAATGATTATTTTGTTATCGGATTATCTCGCAAAATTTGGGTAAATGCTGACGCTTGTATAACTTGTGATTTTACGAATCTTAGCACTAATGATTTAAAAGAAAGTATCAATAATGTTATAAGTAATTTAAAGGAAATTAATCAAATAGATTTTGTTCACTGTGCAGGATATTATGAAAAGGAAAGGAAATTTGACAGTGAATTTAACGAGAGTCTTTGTGAGAAAACTTTTAGTATAAATGTGTTTTCTTTTTATAAGATTGTGAACATTTTAACTGAAATTTGTGAAAAATATAAGGTGAAAAGTTCAGTTGTTGCAGTTTCTTCTAATTTAACAATAAAGAAAAACACTTTAACTGCTCCATATATTTCAAGTAAAATTGCACTTGAGGGTATGGTTCAATCATTTGCTCAGACATACGGCTCACTTGATATGCGTTTTAATTGTGTTTGTCCAGGTATGTTTGCTAGTAATATGAACGAATACAATGTGCCAGAGCAGTTTATAAATAACACACCACTTAAAAGACTTGGAAAAGTAGATGATATTATTGATTCGATAATGTTTTTATTATCAGATAAATCAAATTGCATAACAGCAAATAAACTCGTGGTTGACGGAGGAGGAAGCAATGGATATTAATAATGATATTGACAAGGTTTCAAGTTTTCCTAAATATGTAGAACTTCAAACAACAAGCAAGTGTAATAGTTATTGTTCTATTTGTCCTTATGGATTAGTTGAAGGTAAGTTTGAGCATCAAAAAATGTCAGATGAACTCATTAACAAGGTTTTAGATGAGTGTGAAAAACATAAAGACGAAATTGAAAACATTGTGCCTTATGTAAATAACGAACCTTTTTTAGATACTCGTATGGTAGATATACTTAGAAATATCAAAAGAAGGGGTCTTAAAGTTGAAATTTCAACAAATGGTTCATGTTTAACGGAAGAAATAGCAAAGGCAATTGTTGACGAAAATCTTATTGATGATTTTAGAATCAGTTTTTTTGCAGCAGAAAAGGAAGATTATAATAAATTAATGCCAAGACTAAACTATGACCATGTTGTTAAAAATGTTAAATTTTTTGCAGAGTATAATAAGTCAAAAGGTAATCCTGTTCATGCAAATATGATTATGATTTTAGTTGAAAATCTTGATATGCAAGAAAATATTGACAAAGTTGAAGCAATGTTTGGTATAAAGGTTAGACCTTTTGGTTATTTAGATAGAGCGGGAACTAACAAAAATAAAAACAAACTTTTAGCAAAAGAAGAAATGCTTGAAAGTAGACTTGTTGGTTGCTCAACAAGAAGACCAAATGAGTGGCTTTCAATCCTTGCAAACGGTGATATTTATCTTTGCACTCAAGACTGGAATAGAGAAAATAAGATTGAGTCAGTTGCTGAAAAGTCAATAGAAGAAGTTTGGCACTCAGAAAGTTATAACCATTATAGAGATATGATTTTTGGAAGAAAGAATTATCCAAAAGACTTTATTTGCACAAAATGTAAAATTGCTATATATAAGAGCGAAGGAGAAAAGAAAAATAAACTCAACTTTGCAGGTGATAAATATGTAGATAGGGAGGGCAAGAAGAATGTCAAGTTCTAATAAGACCTATAATACAGGTAACTTTAATATAAGAGTTAGTTATTATGGTATAAGTGAAGAAGAGCAAGCGAAACATAAGGAACATATTGATGCGTTTTTAGATACAGATGACGGCATAAATAAAGAAAATGAAACCATTGATTTTAGAATTATAAAAGATGCAAATGCAATTAATATGATAAAAAATGAAATCTTGACAAGTGGAAATTATCAAACTGTTGATGGCTATTTCAAGACACCATTTTTTAACTATGAAAATGATGAAGCAGTTTATAATTATTGTGAAAATGATAATATTTGTGTTGTAAAAAACAAAAAAGATGGTAGTGTAAGTTATTTTTACGAAGATAATTCAAGAGTAAAAAGTGATACTGCTATGTGCTTTATAAGAGAACTTATTATCAAGAAAAATAAGGATATTGGAAACTATATTCTTCACTCAGCAAGTTTTGAAAAAGACGGCAAGGGTTTTGTTATGGTTGGAAGAGCAGGTGCGGGGAAAACTTCTCTTTTAATTGGTTATTTAAAGAGTGGAAATGGTGTAAAATACATTTCTAATGACATTAATTTTGTTGATAAAACAGGCTCGGTTATGTATCCATTTCAAATACCAATGCTTCTTTCTAGTGATACAGCAGAGAGTTATTTTGGTGATAAAGTGAAAGATTTTGACCCGTCTCAAACAATTTCTTACCAGCATAAAAATTTAGGTAAATGGGTTACAAAATATAAGTTTTCTAATAAGGCAGTTGAAGAGTTATTTGGAGTAAAATCATCAAACTCCTCAAATATAAAAGCGATAATTATCCCTAATTTCAGTAAAGAAAATAGTGGAATAAATTATGAAAAACTTGGAGAAAAAGAGGCTTACGAGATTATTTTAGATCAAGTTTTAGAAAATGATGACAGATTTGAAGTTGATTACTTAAAACTTGTTGAAAATGAAAAGGCTTATGATAAAGAATCATTTGCTAAAAAACTTGCAAGTGAATACGAAGTTGTGAGAGTTGACTACGGTGTTGATATTTATAAGGAAGAAAATATCTCAAAATTATCTGAAATGCTTGATGAACTTGGAAAAGAACAAGAGGTTGTTTTAGAAGATAAAAAAACAGAAGAAAAACCTGCTGTTAATACAAAAAATAGTGATACAACTAACTTGCAAAAAGCAGGGAAAAAGAAGTTTGAACTTCATTGCCACACAACTGCATCTGATGGATTAAAAAGTCCAACTGAACTAGTAGATTTTGCAGAAAAAGAAAATGTTGATACAATTGCTATTACTGACCACAATACTGTTGATGGCTCGCTTATGGCTCAAAAATACATTGCTGAAACAGGAAAAAAGATAAATATAATAAATGGTGTTGAAATTGATGCAAATGATTTTTCAATGTTCCATTTACTTGCTTATGGAGTAAAAGATATGCCAAAAATGAAAGCATACCTTGATAATCTTGAAGAGCAAAATCAAGAAGTATTTAGAAAGATTATAAAAAATCTCACTCAAGTTGGTGTTGATATATCAGAAGAAAAAGTTAGAGAAATGTTTGGTAGAGAAAAATTATCTAAAATTCAAATCATTAAATATTTGAGAAATAACGGATATGCAAAGGATAGATTCGAAGTTCAAGATAAGTATCTTGGAAGACACTGCCCAAGTTATGTTGAAAGAGTTCAACCACCTGTTAGCGAGGTAATTAATTTTATTCATGAGTGTGGTGGAATTTGTGTATTTGCTCACCCAATGGAACTTTCTAAAATGAACCCAGAAACTCTCCCTGATATGGAAACAATTAAAAAACTAATTATTGAACTTAAGAAAATTGGACTTGATGGTGTTGAATGTTATTCTCCTAAACATACAATGGAAGAGGCTAAAGAACTTTATGAATTCTGCGAAAGTAACGGACTTATTCAAACTTATGGAAACGATTATCATGCAAAAGAAGGTCAATTATTTGGTGCAGATAAAACTCAGTTTAAAAATAAATTATTAAATGCTATAAATAAAGAATCATCACAACTAGGTAGTTAATTATGAATAATTTATATGCAAATAAGTTATATAAAGATAAAGATTTTATTTATAAAATTTATAATAATTTAGATGAAAATGAACTTAAAAATTATTATAATAAATTGTTGGAAAATAATATAAAAACTGCAAAAATTGTTGAAATTAGTCAAAAAAACGATGAAAATACTATAATTAAGCAAAAATTAGTGCGAAATTTAACTTTAGAAGAGTTTGTTTTTTTTGATTCAATAAAACAAAATAAATTATCAAAAAAGAGTATTAACTTATTTAAAAAATTTATAAAAATGTATTTTAAAAAAATATATAATTTAAGTGAAATTGCTGTTGATTGTAAACTCGGAAATTTTATGGTTAGTGGTTTAACACTTGTTGATATTGTGCCAGCACTTTTTTATAGCGAATATAATCAAAATGAAAATAGTATAAAATATGTTTGCTTTAATAAAGATTTGCAGATAAAAAGTATTTTAGTATACTGGTTAAAATATTATATAAAATATTCATATAGTAAATGTGAAAATCCATTAGATATTTTAAAAAAAGATTTTAATAAACTAAAATATATTATAGAAAAATATTATAAATTAAAAGAAGAAAAAGAGCAAAATGACATTGAAAAAATGTATTCAAAAAGATTTGAAATGCTTAATAATTTATCAAAATATAATAACTACTTTGATTTTACGAATGATTTTTTTACTAATGGTTTTAATGTTGTATCAAAATTAAACTTAAATGAAGAGAAAAAAGAGGAAAATATCTATGTTTTAGGTGGAACAGGGGCAGGAAAAACTTATGCTACATCTTTAATAAATAAACTAACTGATTACTTTGTAATTAATTTGGATAATATTTACTGGAAAGATAATTTTTTAACTCAAAATAGTGTTCAAGAAATAAAGGATACATTATCTAAAATAATGCAAGAAAATTCAAAGTTTATTGTCGAAGGTTCGTATTTAGATGATTGGATTTATGATGCTTTTGATAGATGTGATAAAATATTTATTTTAAAAGTAGATTATAAACTTCAAAGAAAGAGAGTTCTTTTAAGGTTTATAAAACGAAAATTAAAAATAGAAAAATGCGATTATAAAGAAAGTTTAAAATCAATTAAAAGTTTACTTTCTTGGTTGAAAGGGTATTCAAAGAACTTAGATGAATTTGTTGAAAAATCAAAAGAAAAATATGGCGATAAAATGATAATACTTGATAATTCTAATGATTTAATAAAAAACATTTTAATGAAATAGAATATAAAAAATTGCAAAGAAATTTGCAATTTTTTATATTTTTTATTCTTTTTATGTAAAAATTATAGTATTTTGCACTTTTTTTATTAAAATAATAAAAACCTTACTTGTAATAATTCTTTAAAAATATTATATAAAATGATAAAAAATGAAAAACAATATTAAATTATCTATTTTTAAAAAAATATGGACTTAATAATAATTTTATGTTATAATTATAAATGGCGAGGTGGGGGAATTATGTTTAATGATGGGAATTATGGTTCTTCACAAATTAAGGTAACACAAAAATTTAATCAACAACTTAGATATAGATTTTCGGAAAAAGCACAAGTTTTGGAAGTTGTAACTGGTATTAGATTTACTAAGTATATTTTAAATTTAGGTAAAAAATATTTAGATGAAATTAATAAATACAAATCTGAATTTGCTGTTTTAACAGAAAAATGTTCTAATGTTGAATTTTGTATTGAAAATGAACAAATTTGTATTTATGTTCAAAATGAAAATTTTAATGACAAAAACATTTCTTTTAGTGATTTGTCAAAGTGTCCTGAGTTTTTAAACTATAATACAGGTCTTCCTTTTGCAATAGGTAAAGATTTTGAGGGTAATAATATTATTGCTGATTTGAGAAAATTATCGCATTTACTTTGCGTTGGTTTTGTTGGTTCAAGCATCTTTGATGTTATGGCTAATATGATACTTAGTTTTTCTTCTAAGTATTCACCAAGTGAGTTAAAGTTTATGCTTATTGAACCAAAAAATTATACATTAAAAAAACTTGATGCTTTTGAAAATTTGCCACATTTACTTGGCTCAACAGTTTTTAAAGAAGATAATGAAATACTTGATGCTTTTAGTGATGTTATTGCAGAGATTAATAGAAGGGCAGATTATTTGTCAGAAATGGGTGCGCCAACTATTGAATCTTATAATAATTGCGAGGCTGTTTTAAAAGGTAAGTTGTCAAAAATGCCTTATGTTGTAATTATAGTAAATAAATTTGAAAATGTTATTTCAATCAATAAATCAAAGATTGAACGTTTTGTTCAAATTTTAACAAGTAAAGCAAAATCTTGTGGATTTAACTTAGTTATTGGAACAGAAAAGGCAACAGAAGATGTTTTAACAAATATTGTGATAAAACACATTCATTCAAAACTATTCTTTAAAACTAAACATGTTTCTCCTAAATATGTAACAATTTTACCAGAGGCTGATTTGTTATTCTCTCAAGGAGATATGTATCTTCTACCTTTTGGGGAAAAGATACCACAACGTATTCAATGTGCCCATATAAATTATGGAAGTTGTCAGTCTTATGTTGATAATTTAATTTCAAAATACCAAAGAAAAAAATAAGGAGTATATTAAATGGAAATAGCAATACAGATTGCTGATATATTAACCGTGGTTATTGCTGGTCTTCAAAAGCATAAGCCACTTGCTCAACTTTTTTATTTAATAAATAACATTGTCCTTACAATAATGTTTTTTATATTCGGTAGATACTCAACAGCACTTATTTGTATTGTTGCTATGATAAGGTCGTTAGTATTTTACGTTTTTTCAATAAAGAAAATAAAACCAAATATTTTTGTTTTAATATTATTTGAAGTAGCATATATCACTATTACAATTGTAACTTGGCAAGATGCTTTAGATTTATTACCTCTTTGTGGAACACTTGTTTCAACATATACATCTTGGCAAGATAGGGTATCAATTATGAGAATAGGTTATATTATTAATCCAATATTCTATATAATTTATAAACTTATTATTGGTGCATATATTTCACTTATTACAGAAGCTCTCCTTCTTATAGCAAATTTATTTTCACTTATCTACTATGATATGCTAAAAAAGGAAAAACCAATTCTTTCATACTTTAAGTTTTATAAAAAAGATAAAGTTAAAACAGAAATTCAACCTGAAGTAAATAATTAAAAATTTAATATAATATAAAAAAACACCGGTTTTTTACTTAAAAACAGGTGTTTTTTGCGTTTTTTATTTATAAAATGACAAATTATTAACTAAAATAACCGGTTATTGTAACAATAGTTGTTCCGTTTGAGGGAACTGTTATAATAGGTCCTGAAGCAGATGGAATTTGTAATAAATTAGAAGATGAGAGTGTGTAGTCTGTTCCATTTAAGGTTATTTCCATATTATTTCCAATTTTTAGTTTTACTGATATTACATTAAAACTACTAGGTAATTGGTCAGTTAATGCAGATACATTTGCTGTATTTAATGTGTTATTTGTAAGTGTTAAATAATAATTAAAAGTTTGATTTGGTCTAACATTTGTAACATTAGATGTTTTTGTTAATGAGAACTCAACACTGTTTTTTTTTTGAATAGTATGGTTGGCAAAACCTGTTATAGTTCCTGTGCTTGTATATCCAATTCCTTGAACAGTATTTGTTATAAGTGATACATTACTTGGAAGGTTAAAGATAACTTGGCATCTATAAGTAAGGGTTATTGTTGCACCAACTGGTAGTTGTTGAAGAGTAAATGTAAGTGGATTAGTTGCTATTGGTGTTACAGGGTAAGTTTGGGTGCTTGTAGTGAGAGATGCACTAGATAAAACATATGCAAGGTTTCCACCTCCAAGATTATCTATAATTCTAACACCTGTTAAATAGTGTGAACTGTTATTGGTAATTGTAATAGTATAGGTAATAATGCTACCTGTTAAAAATTCGTTTGTATTAGATGATTTTGTAATAACAAGTCCTTGTGATGTTTCGTAGTTAAGCGGAAGCACATTTGAACTCGCTAAATTACTTGTTGTGCCATCAAGTGAATAAATTGCACTAGCACTATTATTGATAGTTTCTGACATATTTTTTCCTCCTGTTTAGTCTAATCTATACTATGAAATATTGATACTTAGTGTTACAATAAATTAATAATATAGAACAAAAATAGTTTATTAGCAAATATAAATAGTATGTTAAATATATTATTAATATAATTGTTATAAGATAATATTAATAATAATAAAAACGCAAAATTATATAAAATAATTGAAAAATTATATTAAAAATAAATAAAAACCCCTTATTTTTGTAAAAAAAGGGGTTTTTATTTAATTCATTTCATTTTCTTTATTTATGTTTTGTGAATCTTCATTTGTCCAAACAATAAATTGTTCAAGGTCACTGTCACCTGAATACATTTGATTTTCTCTTCCGTATTTTGAGTAATCCAATGCTTTAAATAATGTTTTAGATTCTTTATTGTGTCTATGAAGTTCGGCAGTTAAATCATTTAAGTTCATACCAACATTAATTTGTTTTAATGGACGTTCAGGATGTTTTTTGTTATATGCTTCAGCAAATGCTTTAGCACCTGCTATAAATTTTTTGTAAATTTCTTTTTTATCATTAACTGATAATTCATCACTAACTTCAACATTATTAAACACACCAAACTTTTCAATAGGATTAATATAAAGAGTTGATTTAGCAACAATTCTGCCATTATTATTTTTAATAACTAAGTTTTGAACATAAGGGTCAACGATACTTGCGTGCATAATTCCGTAGCCACCACCTTCAATGTGTGCACAGCAAGAACAAAGTTTTCCAAGTATTAGGTTTTGTGGATCGTTTTTTGCAAGCCACTCATAAGAGAATTGATTAAAAGACATTTGAAGTAAGTTTTCAATAGTATCAATTCTTGTTTGAGAGATTGCCTCTACCATTTCATCAATTTTTTCAAATGGGGTATCTGTTAATGGTTCGTTTAAAATATGGTCAGGTGTATTATTTCTAATTCTTTCTTGTTCAATTTGAAGTGCTAAATCAAAAGTTTTTTGGTCATGGAAATATGGAGAAAGTGCGTCTGCAATATGTTTATTACTTTCATTTACGCCAGCAAATTTGTTATCCATAAAGTAATATAAAAATTTTGAAATAGTTGGTTTTAGTTGTCTTTGACTTCCACGATTGCTTGTGTTAGTCCTTTGCACATCTTCAAATTCATTGTAGCATCTTGACATAAAACCTTTGCTGAGTCCATCTTCGTTTAGTAGTTCATCAAATGCATTTAAGAAAAAGTCTGTAAATTCAGGTTTAAAACCATCAGTATTCATATAGATAAAACTATCTCTAAGTTCTGGGAGTGTAATCTCTTTTTTTCTAATTTTTTCTAATATTAATCCTACAACTTTTTGTGCATAGTCAACATTTTTGCCATTAACTTGGATAGGTGTAGATACAGCACCAAGATTGTAGAGCATATTATACATTTCAAATTGTTTTTCTGGAACGTTAGGAATTGGAAGTTGTTTAAAAAATGTAAAGTTATGATTATATAGAAATTCTTGTATACGAGTTTCAGGTTGCTTGGTAAGGTAAATGTTATAAAAATTACAAATATTAGGATTTTTTTGTTCTTTGAAAAACATTTCTCTTTTGTCATAGTGACGAGAAAGAAGAGGTAAATCAATTTTTAATGTGTTAGTAGGGATTGATTTTTGAGTTTGATTACTTGAAAGTTTAAAACCACTTTCACATTTTTCAAAGAAATTAAAATCATTTCTTGAATATCCAAGTTCTTTTACAGATTCAGGGAAATAAATTTCAGTTAGGCTTGGACAAGAGTCAAAAGCATTTGTTTTCACAGATTCAACAGTTTCTGGGATATTGATATCATTTAAACTTGGGCATTTATAAAATGCACCATAACTTATGGTTTTTAATCCTGTATGTAAATCAATTTTTTCGAGTGAATAACAATTAGAAAAAGCATAGTTTCCAATACTTTTAACTGACTTTGGAATGTTTATTTCTTTAAGTTCTACGCAACCTTGCATCATACCTTTATTAATATTTTCAAGAGTTGAAGGAAGTTTGATGTCCTTAAGATAAGAGCAATCAAAAAATGTATAATTTCCACCATCTTTAACTCCTTCAGGGATTTCAATTGAAGAAAGAGCAGTTTTTGAAAAAGTATATTCTCCAAACTTTTTTAAATTAGCAGGTAGTTTAACTTTTTCAAGAGATAAGCAAGTATCAAAGCAGTGGTCTTTGATTTCTTCAATGTTATCTGGAAGAGAAATTTCTTTAAGTTCTATGCATTTTGAAAAGGCATTTTTTCCAATCTCAGTAACAGTTTTTGGAATATTAATTGATTTTAAATTTTGACAATTTTCAAATGCGTTATCTCCTATATAAGTAAGAGTTTCAGGTAAAATAAGATTTTCTAAAAATAAGCAATTATTAAAGGTATAATCTTTTATATATTCCAAGTTTTCTGGGAGTTTAATTTCTTTTAAACTATTACAATTTTTAAAAGCATATTCACCTAAATTATCTAAATTTTTAGGAAAAACAACTTTTTTAATAGATTCGCACATATTAAATGCAGAATTTTGCACTTTTTTAATGTTTTCAGGTATATCAATAAATTTGGAATTCTTACCATTAACACTCAGTTCTTCAAGGCTAAAGCATGAGTCAAAGGCATATTCAGGAATTGTTGTTAAATTTTTTGAAAGAGTAATTTTTTCAAGGTTAGTGCAATCGCTAAATATGTAACCACCAATTTCAGTAACGCTGTCAGGAATTGTAAATTCTTTAAATGTGCAACCAAAAAATGCACTATCTCCAATAGTTTTTATATTTTCAGGAATATTAATGGCAGGTAATTTTTTGCAGTTATGAAATATTCTTTTACTTAAACTATTAATCTTTGATGGAATATTGACTGAAACTAATTTTTTGCAATCAGCAAAAATGCTTTCTCCTAAACTTTCAAGAGTGTCAGGAAGTTTTATGCTTTCAAGGTTTCTACATTCTTCAAAAGCACCTTTTTCAATTGCTTTTACACTATCAGGAACTATAATATTTTTGAGTTCATAACATCTATAAAAAGCATGGCTTCCAATTGTTTTTATAGTATTAGGTATTTCAATATTTTTAAGTGATGCACATCTTGAAAAAGTATGCATATTTAATTCAGTTAAACTACTAGGAATATTAACACTTTCAAGACTATGACAATTAAAAAAGGCATTTGCTCCTAAGTAATTTAAGTTTTCAGGAAGTTTGATGTTAGTAAGTGATGAGCAGGCAGTAAATGCACTATCTCCAATAAATTCAAGAGACTCAGGAAGATTTATAACCGATAAATTTGAACAAGAAGTAAATGCACCTTGTTCAATATATTTAAGTGACTTAGGTAGTTTAATTTCTTTAAGTGAGTGGTTTTGCAAAAATACTCTTGGGCCAATAGAAACCACACCTTCAGGCACAGTAAAAACACCATTTATTATATCTTTTTCTTCAATTTCAGTTAAGACACCATTTTCAATAACCATAAAGTATCACCTTAAATTTATAATAAGTATATTATAAAGTAAATAGTTGAAAATTACAATACTATTTAGATACAAAAAATAATATAAATATTGATTTGACTCAATAACTATGAATTTATTTTGACAAAAATTATTAAAATATTTATACTTAAAAAATAAAACTATGGTTGTATAAGTTTTATAATAATAAAATAAATAAAATAGGAGGAAAAAAGAAAATGACAAATGCAAAAAGTTTAAAGAAAGCATTACTTGCAAGTGTTATGTCTTTTGTAGTATGTTTTACAATGCTTGTTGGAACAACATTTGCTTGGTTTACTGATAGTGTAACTAATAATGTAAACAAAATTGTTTCTGGTAACTTAGATGTTGAACTTCATCATACTAAAAACTATAATGATGATTCTACTATATATGAAGTTGTTGAAAGTGATACAGAACTTTATGATGAACTTGTTTGGGTTCATGGATTAGATTCGCAAACTGTTACTGCTTGGCAACCAAATGCTATGTCAACTGAAGGTTTCAAGATTGAAAACAAGGGAACTTTACCACTTAAGTATAAATTCTCTCTCAATTTTGAAAATGCAACAAAAACTTCAGCAGGTAAAACTCTTGCTGATATATTAGTAATGTCAGTTGAAGATGTAAACGGCGAAGTAAGTGGTTTAGTAGGAGATACAGTTCTTAAGAACTTTGTATTCGAAGGAACACTTGATGCTGGTGAAGTTTATGAATTTACAACAAATATTACATGGACACAAAGTGCAAATGACAATGAGTTTAATGTTAATGGTGGCTTATCAATTGACCTTGGTGTAACACTTGTTGCTACTCAACTTAATGATGCTGCTGAATTTGTTGAAACTGTAAATACAGTAGATGAATTTACAACTGCTATTGCTAATGGTAAATCAGTTCTTTTAAATAATGATATTGAAATTGATACAATTAACTTAACAAATGTAAATAATGATGTATTTATTGATGCTAATGGTCATACAATTACAACAACAAAACCTTACGGAATTGAAATTTCTGCTGGTAAAAATGTTACATTATTAAATGCTAAAATTGAAATGACTTGTGAAGGTAATTATATTACCTATGCAAGTGGTTTAAAAATTGCTAATGGTGATTATTCTAATAATACTGTTACATTAAAAGAATGCTCAATTACAATGGCTAATAATGACTGGGCTTATGCAGTTAATATGCCAGCTAGTGTATTTAATTTAAATTTAGTTATTGATAATTGTACACTTGAAGGTGCTATTGCTGTTCAATGTTGGGGTGATAATA
The DNA here is from genome assembly GCA_017452165.1 of Clostridia bacterium. Classification (GTDB taxonomy): domain Bacteria; phylum Bacillota; class Clostridia; order Christensenellales; family UBA1242; genus RGIG1681. The sequence goes on from JAFTMY010000035.1 coordinate 40,598, forward strand.
ATAATATTAGTATCACAAATAGTAATTTAATTTGCAATTACAATACATCAGCTTACTATACATCATATTGTGTTGTATTACAAAAAGATGGTTCTTTAGTTTCAGAAAATAACACTTTAACAATTGACAATTGTTCATTTGTGCATACAGGTACAGATAGTATTGGTAATGGTATTATTTCAGTAACTGATCTTGGCGTTAATAATAAAGTAACTGTTACAAATTGTGTTTATGGCAATAGTGTTGTGCTTCCAGATGATTCTTGGTTGTAGTTTATAAAATATTTATTATTGCAATAATTATAAAAAAATGAATGCTAATAAGCATTCATTTTTTTGTTTGTAAAAATTTAAAAATTACATAATATATACAATAAATATAGAAATTTATATAATAATTGATATTTTTATAATAAATTTTGCGTTTTTTATGTATTAAGGCTGTTTTTCAGTATCGTTGGTAGAAATTTGTATACTCTTTTTGTTTTTAGTATTTTTATTATCTACTTTATAAAGAATATATTGTTCAATAAAACAATCACCTTCATAGAAATTGCCATTTGCTCCATATCTTGAATAATTTATTGATTGTAACAAGTTTTTTGATACATCATGATTTTCTTCAATATAATCTTTAAGGTCATTAAGTGTCATACCTACATTGATTTGAGTGAGTGGAGTTTCAGGGTGTTCTTTATTATATTGTTCAACAAATTTTTCAATACCAAGCATATATTTTTCATAAACTTGTTTTTTATATTTTTTTGGTAAATCATTAGAAATTTGAACAGTATTAAACACACCATAACCTTCTTGACGATTAATGAATAATGTTGATTTTGCTATAATTTCATTTTTTTCATCTCTAATAACTAAATTTTGGACATTAGGGTCAATAATGCTAGCACGCATAATTCCATATCCCATACCATCTACATGAGCACAGCAAGAACAAAGTTTTCCCAAAATTAAGTTTTGAGGGTCATTTTTAGCAAGCCACTCAAAAGTAAATTCATTTTCAGCAGTTTTTGATAAATTATCAAGTGTTTGAGTTTGTATATTTTGAATTTCGCTTGATGATTTGTCTATTGTGCCAAATGGATTATCTATAGATGTTACTCTTTCTTCTTTAAGTGGAATGCTTAAAATGTTATCAGGAGAGTTTTTCATTTTACGTTCTTCCATAACACCTACGGCTCTGTCAAAAATTGTTTGAGCACCAAAAAATGGGGAAACAGTGTTTGCAATTGGTCTAGTTTCTTCTGTTATTCCATCATATCTATTTTCTTCTAAATATTCTTTAAATTTTTTAATTGTTGGTTTGAGTTGTCTTTGACTTCCACGATTACTCGTATTTGTCTTTTGAATTTCTTCAAACTTTGCATAACTTCTAGCGATAAAACCATATCTGTTTTTTTCTTCTACAATAAAATCATCAAAATTTTCCAAGAAAAAGTCTGTGAACTCTTTTTTAAATCCAAGGACACTCATAGATGAGCCTATGCTATAAAGGGTATCAAGTCTAACTTTATGTTTATCCAATTTCTCAAGCATTAAACCTGTTACTTTTTGTGCATAATCAATTTTCTTTCCGTTATGCTCAATTGGTTTATCAAGCATACCAAGATTGTAGAAAAGTTTAAATGTGTTTAGGTTTTGAATACGATATTTGCCTGCAATTTGCTTAAAGAAAGTAAAGTTATGTGATTTTAAAAATTCATCTGCTCTTTGTTTTGGTAGTCTACTAAAAAACTCATTGTAAAAAGATGCAACAAATTGATTCTTTTGTTCAGAAAGAAGCATATCAACGTTATCCCAATTAGAAGAAAGAACAGATAAGTTGAGATTGATGGAATCCATTTCTTTGCCATTAATCTCTTCTTTTGTTTTAGAAAAAATTAATCCATCAGATCTTTTTGTAAAATAAGGAAGTGTTACACCATTGTAACAGCCCATAGTTTTAACTGACTTTGGAATAAAAAGGGTAGAGATTGAATAACAATTTCTAAAAGCATTATCTCCAATTTTTTCAACGGTTTCAGGAAGAATCATTGTTTTTAATTTTACACAGTGGAAAAATGCATCTTCATTAATAGATTTTAAGCCACTATTGAGTTTTATATTCTCAAGATTTTCACAATTTGAAAATGTTTTAGTATGAATAGTGTCAACACCTTTAGGTATTGTAATATTTTTTATAGTTCTACAATCCTCAAAAGCGTAACTTCCAATTGCGTTAACTGTGTTTGGAATATTTATATTATCTAAACGATAGCATTTTGAAAAAGCATTACTGCCAATTGAAGTTAAGCCTTCGATAAGATTAATGTCTTTAAGTTTATTACAGCCACTAAAAGCATATAAATCAATAGACTTGATTGTGTCAGGTAAATGCACACTTTCAAGAGAATAACAATCCATAAATGTGTAATTTCCAATATTACTTATTGGTCCTTGAATATCAACGATTTTAAGGGCAGGGCAGTCAGTAAAAGCGGAATCTCGCATAGTTTTTACAGATTTTGGAATTATAACTTTTTTTGCGTTACATTGTTTAAATGCGCCTTTACCAATAAATGATACACCTTCTTCTATTTGTAAATTTTTAAGATTTAAGCATTTTTGGAAAGCATAGTTGTCAATTGTTTTTACACTTTTTGGTATAGTAATGCCTTTAAGACCAGTTTCTTCAAAAGAGTTTTTACCAATCAAAGTAAGGGTTTCAGGGAGTTTTATAACTTTAAGCATTGGGCAATGACCGAATGCTCCATCACTAATAGTTGTTAGGTTTGCAGGAAGTGAGACATTTGAAAGATTAGGGCATTTGTAGAAAGTGCAGACATCGATATTTTTTATATTTTTAGGAATTTTTATAGATTTAAGTCCAGTGCATTCCATAAAAGCGTTTCTACCAATACTTTCAAGAGAGTCGGGTAATGTAATTGTTGCTAAAGACTCACAAGTCTCAAACGTAAAAGGGCTAATTGATTTTAAATTGCTTGGAAGTTTAACTTTTTTAAGTCCTTCACATCTTGCAAAAGCACGAATACCAATAGATTCTACGCTTTCAGGAATGGATACATTTGCAAGTGAAGAGCAGTTATAAAAAACACTACTACCAAGAGATTTTAAACCTTCAGAAAGTTTTAAATTGTATAGATTTGAACAGTTTATAAATGCTTCGGAATCAATTTCTTGAACATTTGAAGGAATTGTAATTGAATAAATTAAATTACAATTTGCAAACGCTTCTCTTTCAATTTTTTTTACAGAATTTGGAATATTTACACTTTTTAAGCCTTCTAGACCTTTAAAAACACTATCACCAATAGTGTGCACATTTTCAGGAATATCAAAATGACCATTTACTAGGTCATCTACGCTAACTTTAGTTAAAACACCATCAACAATTCTCATAACTTCGACCCTTTCATAGATATAATATAAAATATAATTATAGTATAATATAATTAACAAAAAATAACAATACCCAATTTTAAATAAAATTATTTAATTTTAAAAATAATGATATTGACACATGTTTTTATATATGATAATATGTAAATAATTAATAATATCTTGGAGGATAGTATTATGAGCGAATTAAAAAATATTTTCCCAGCAAATTTTAAACTTATTGTTGATAGTGGTAAAGGATACAAATATAATTTTGGAAGAATTAATGATTTTAGTGCAAAAACAGTTCAAGGCGACAAGGTTATTGCTGAAACAGTTGAACCACTTGATTATAAAAAGAGTCAATTTATTCAAAATGATTATGGTGGTGTCAATGAATATGAATCACTAGGTGATTTAGTTTGTGTAGATTTAAATGTGGCAGAGTATGACGATTTTGTTGGTAGTGATTACTTTGATAAAGAAGGTTTTGTAATTTTAGATAAAGACTTAAACGTTGCATATAAAAGTAATGAAAATGATTATAGAAGGGCAAATAAAGTTAATAATAAAACAGCAATGCTTAAACTTGTTTATAACTATGGTCCTTGTGCGCTTGCACATCTTCATTATTCAGTTATGGAAGATGCAAAGTTTAAAGAACTTCTTGGTGCAATTCTTGATAGAAGAGCAGAGAAGATTCAAGATAATCCAGAACAAATAAAAGCAGAAGTAGAACAAGTAAAACAAATATTAAAACATTTTGAAAATGAAAAAACTTCACATGAAGCATTTTATAGAGGTTTATAATAAAAGAAAAAACACACTAAAATTTAGTGTGTTTTTTGTTGCAAAATAAATAATAATATTAAAAGTTTATTTCTGAGTTTCTTTTAAAAATTTCATATAAACTTTTTTGCAGGAATAATCTGTTCCAAGATTAAGACCTAAATTTTTAAGGTTATTTTTCATAAGGTTAATTTTTTCATATTCAGAAAGATTTTTCATACTTTCATCTTCTTCATACTCAATAAAAATTCCAAGTCCGTCAATAATTTGAATAGCAAATTCGATATTATCTTTCTTATAAACTATCATATTTTGATTAACTTTGCACCAACATGTCATATTAATTAAATTTAAAATTTTAAGAGAATTTTCTAAATTATCAACCTTAATCTTAATCTTTTCTTCCGATATAACATTGTCGTTATTATCTAAAATTTTATCTTTATAAACCATTTGAATTTTTGGATTATTATCTTGTATATCTCTTACAAGAAGAGAGTTTTTTATAAGATTACTATATGTCATTTTTTTTAGTTCTTGAAGCGAAAGTTTTGAGTAATAATAATCTGTCATTTCATATTCTTCTATTATAAAATAGTTTAAGATTTGTAATTGTTTTTTTATGGTATTTATATCATCAAATACTTGAACTGTGATTTCAGTTTCTCTCATAATTTCTCCTAAAAAACGCAAAAGCATATAAAAATATGCAAAAATAATATAAAAAAACATTATATTTGCATAAAATTATGCTTTTATTTATTGTTATTTATTTCTTTTTGTGAAATTTTAGATACTGTTGAATAGTGAGGTAAGCCTACAAGAGTTCTAAAATAATTAATCATATTTTCATTGACTTCTCTTGGTGATGAAAGGCTACCTAAATCAACATTTCTTTGATATGCAGTATATTTACTACTAAATGTTCCTAAAGATATTTTTTCATAATCATAATTATCATAAATTTTATTTTTAAGAGTATCAATAAGAACCCATTTATTATCAATATAGCATTCACAAAAAACATAAATATCTATATTTTTTGGAATTTTACCTTTTTGTATTTTTTTTACATTTTTTAAATTTGCTGTAAATAATAGGGCGGTTGGTATATCAAAACTTCTAGCAATTGTTGCAAATACAAGACAGTGATCATAACTGCCAGTAAATATACCCCTTGACCAAATTTGCTCAGCATATTTTTGATAGATTGTTTTTGATATATATATTGGCTCTTTTGTTGTGATATGCTTGTTTTTATGAATAAACTTACATATTTCAAGCAATTTTTGTTTGTTATTACTTATATTGTGAATATTCATATTAAATTCTGGGTCATTTAAAAATGTATTTGTAATAGGACCTTCTTTTTTGTATTTTTCAATATCACTTTCAAAGTTTAATTTTTCCATAGTATATCTCCTATATTAAAAATTTATAATATTATAATTTATTTAATTTTATAAAGTATTTTACCTTGAAGACCAGGTTCTTTTATAAAACACCCGTCTATTTCATAAACTACTTTTTTGTAAAAACCAACTTCTTTTATAAAATTTCCTTCAATTTCATAGATTGCTTTTTTGGGGTGATGAAATTCCAAAACAAAATTTCCTGTTACTTCGTATAAATATTTACCCATATTTCCAAAGGTTTTTACATATTTTCCATCAAATTCATAAAGAATTTTTTCAGTGTAATCGGTTGTTGTTATATATGTCATAAATCACCTTAAAATAATAATACTAATAAATGTATTATATAATATTTTATATGTGATATCAAATAAAAACATTAATTAATAAAAATAAAAAAAAGCACTTTCTAAGAATAGAAAATGCTTTTTTTTTAGAATTAATTAAAGATAGTTTAAAAAAAATATTTTATTGTTTTTCAGAAACAACTTCATTAGTGTTTTCAGAATTTGTAGACATAATCTTTTTATCTTCAGTATTTGTCCAAACAACATATTGAGAGTTATAACTATCACCATCATAGTTTAAATCTTTGTAACCATATTTGCCATAGTTGATTGCTTTAAGTTTAACTTTTGCCGATTTTCTATGCTTTGAAATTTCATCAAGTAAGTCATTATGTTCGCCACCGACATTGATTTGCCTAAGTGGAAGGAGAGGGTGCTCTTTGTTATATCTAGTTGCAAATTCACGAATTCCTAAAATAAATTTTTGATAAATTTGTTCAAGGTCAGAGATATAAATACCATCTCTAACTTCAACATTATTGCAAACACCATATCTGCCAAGTTTGTTAATATATAAAGTTGACTTAGCGATAATTTGACCATTTTTATGACGAATTACTAAGTTTTGAATATTTGGGTGAACAATACTTGCGTGCATAATTCCAAATCCTGCACCTTCTAAGTGAGCACAACAAGAGCAAAGTTTACCAAGTATAAAGTTTTGAGGATCATTTTTTTCAAGCCACTCAAAAGTAAATTCATTGTCAGCAATATTTGTTAAATTGCCTAAAATGTTAGATTTGCTTTCAATTACTTTTTCTGTGTATTGGTCAATATTTTCAAAAGCATCAGCCTCTTTTAGTGGTTTTTTAAGGATATTATTAGAGATTTTGCGTTTTTTTCTTTGTTTATCAATCTCTACTGCATTATTAAATGTTACTTGACTTGAAAAATAAGGTGATATTGTTTGGGCAATTGCGTTGTTCTCAGGAGTAACACCTTTATATTTTTCAGAAGCAAAGTAGGATTCAAATTTTTGAATTGTAGGGTTAAGTTGTCTTTGACTACCACGATTGCTGGTATTTGTTTTTTGCACTTCTTCAAATTGATTATAACATTTACTTAAAAATCCAAAGTGATTTTTTTCTGCATTTTGCATTTCAGGTGAAAGGTAATTGTTAATAAAAAATTCAGTAAAATCAGGTTTATAACCTTTAATTTCCATATTCATAAGAGAACTATTAAGTTTATTAATGTCAACTTTTTCTTGTATAAATCCAACAACTTTTTGAGCAATATCAACTTTTTTTCCTTTTTCATTTATGTAAGGAGGTTCAAAAGCACCAAGGTTATAAAGGATTTTGTAATAGTTTTCTTTTTTAATAAATGGATTTTCAAACTTTAATTGTTTAAAGAATGTAAAATTATGATTTTCAATAAACTTTTCAGCAGTTTCACTAGGAAGTTTTGAAACAAATCTATTATAAAAATCAGCAATTTTAGGGTTGTTTTGTTCTTTAAGTAAAATGTCTTTATATTTCCAATGTTTTGATAAAAAACAATAATCAATGTTAAGTTTTTGTGTTGGAATTGAATTTGATGTTTGACTTGCAGAAAGGTTAAAACCATCTTCAGTTTTATCAAAAAATAAAAGAGAATTAGTTTTTAAAGGCTTCATACTTGTTGTTGAATCAGGAATATGAAGATACTCAAGAGAATCACAGTTTGTAAAAGAATTTTCTTTTATTTCTTGAATTGTAGATGGTAGATTTATTGATTCTAAACTTTCGCAACCATTAAATGCTCCGGTATTAATTAAAGTAAGACCTTCAGGTAAAGACATTGATTTTATTGATTTACAATTATCAAAGGCAAACTTACCAATAGATTTTACTTCATTATTTAGTTTGACTGTTTCAAGACTAGGGCAATTTTCAAAAGCGTAATCACCAATTTTAGTTAAAGGATTATTTACTATAACATTTTGAAGAGCCGAACAGTTTGAAAATTCACCTGCGCTAATTAAATTATTGTTAATCTCTACTAAATTAAGAGAGGAACAGTCTTTAAAAACTTGTTCTCCCATAACTGAAATTGAACTTGGAATTGAAACTGTCTTTAATGAAGAACAACCTTCAAAAACATAGTCATTAATTTCTTTTAATGATGGTGGAAAAGAGATATGTTCAAGAGAAGAACAGTTAAAAAAGGCAGATGAATAAATGGAACATAAATTTTCAGGTAAGTTAATATTTTTTAGAGAAGTGCAATTGAAAAAAGCATTAACACTAATAAGTGTTAGTTTATCGGGTAATTTAATATCTGTAAGAGAAGTGCAGTTATCAAAGGCATTAGGATAAATTGTTGTTATATTGTTTCCAAGTTTAATATCTGTAAGAGAAGTGCAGTTTTTAAAAGTTGAAAAGTATATTTCTTTAATATCTTCAGGAATATTAATTGATTTTAGTGAAGAACAAGATGCAAAAGCCGATGCTCCAATAAAATTAATGCTATCTGGAAGTATTATTTCTTCTAAAGATTTACAATTTTGAAAAGCACTCTCAGGTAATCTTTTTAAAGTAGTAGGAAGTTTTACTGATTTAAGTTTTGTGCAGTTTGCAAAAACATTTGTTCCAAGACTTGTAACATTTTCAGGAATATCAACACTTACAAGTTCATTTCCACAAGGTGAAAAAGCATAAGTAGCAACTCTATCAACCTCTGGTGGAAAAATAAATTTTCCGTCAACAAGGTCGCTTGATTCAACTCTAGTTAAACAACCATTTATAA
>JAFTMY010000036.1 GCA_017452165.1 Clostridia bacterium
ATTAATAGTAAATGTTGTTTTATTCATACTATTAACAACATCACTATAATATGTTACATAATTAATATTAAAAGTAATAACGTCCCATTTAGCATAAAGTAATATTGTTTCAGCAGTTCCTTTCTCAATTTGTTCAATTTTTATTGAGTTTTTAAAATCTTCGCCATTATACCAACCTGAAAAAATATAACCATCTTTAGTAATATCAAACAAAATAAATGTATCTGTTTCAACAGTATAACTTTCTTTATTTAAACTATTGTCTACTGTTGGGTCGTATGTTGTATAAATAATGTTATAAGTAATAATTTCCCATTTAGCATATAAAACTAAATTTTCAGTTGATGACTTTTCAACTTTTTCAACCTTTTTTGCTGAACTAAAATTCTCACTATCATACCACCCACCAAACTTATAACCTTTTTTACTTACATCTAATATATCAAATGTTTCTGTGTTTACTGTATACGATGTTTTATTAAAAGTATTATCAATGTCACCAAATTGACTATTATATGTTATTGAATAATTAATAATTGTCCATTTTGCATATAATTTTATATTTGTGGCTGTTCCTTTTTCAATCTTAGAAATTTTATTTGAATTATCAAAGTCTTCACCATCATACCAACCATCAAAAATATAACCAACTTTGCTAACATCTAATATATCAAATGTTTCTGTATTGATTGTAAAAGAATTTTTATTTTTACTATTATCAACTAAAGAATCATAGGTTTCATATCTTATTGTGTAAGTTATTTCTTCCCATTCAGCAATAAAATTCATATCTTTTTTTATTGAATTGTTGTTAAAATCATACAATTCAGCATCATAATACCAACCTTTAAAAATATAGCACGCCCTTGTAGGAACTCTTGGCTCTAAGTATGCCCCCTCAGATACCGTTTGGTCTGAAATTTTTGTTCCACCATTACTATCAAAAACAACACTATATACATATTTTCTTCTAATGTTTGTTTTATATACTTTTTTATCATCTTTTGAGTTTTCTATAATGATATAAAAAATATTATCGCCAAGATTAAGATTAACCGTCTTTGATTCAATTATTTTCGTCCCAGCAATATCTTCATATATACCCCACTTGCAATTTTTAGAAACTTCAATTTCTTTACTAAGTTCAATAACTGACTTTTCGTTATCTACTATACAATAAAGTGTAGAATTATTTTCATCAATTGAAAATAGATTTGTTTTAATTATCTTTGGGTCTCTAGGAATAAATAAATAACAAACTAAACAAGTAAATAAAATAACTAAAACAGTAGATAATGCCGTAACTAAATAAATGAATTTTTTATTCGTAACTTTTTGATGTGAAACAGTTCCATTAATACTAGTAATAGATTCATTGCTAGTTAGATTCACAACATTATCTGATATATCATCTTCTATATTAACTTTATTTTCATTTATAAGTTCTTCAATAGAAATGTGAAACACATCTGCAATTTTATTAAGCATATCAATATCTGGAGAACCATTACCACATTCCCACTTACTAATTGTTTTATTTGAAACATTTAATTTGTCTGCAAGATTTTGTTGAGACATCTTATAATTTTTTCTATACTTTTGTATATTAGTACCTATTACATTTTTATCCATAGCATCTCCTAAATATTTTGTGATTTTATGGTTTTAATTCTAACATAGTTTTTTCAAAAAAGTGCTATTTTTTTGTCTACGATTCGTAGAATTTGTCTACAATTTGTAGAATTATAGTGTTTTTTACCGTTTTTTTATAAAGTATATCAAAAGTTTACATAATCCTCAACCAAATTAGATGACAAATAAAAACACATAAATAAATTTATTAATTTAACTTAATACACTAAAAAGACGATATATTAATTAAAAATTTATACTTAATTATTCATATAAAAATTTTTAGTAAAATATTATAATAAAACCTTGCGGTATAATTTTTAAAAAATTTAAATGGAGTTATACCTAAATAGGTATCAAGTTTATAATATAATAGTATTTTACATTATTTATGCGAAGAATTATAATACTAAATATACGATAAAATCATACCCACAATAATCAATTATTTTATTGTATTTTATAAAGTTTTGTGATAAAATAATAAAATATTATTTTTATTTGGAGAAAATTATGGATGATATTTTAATATCAAAAATTCTTGAAACTGAGAAAGAATCAGAAAAAATTATTTCAAATGCAAAAAACACAGCAAGTCATTTAATTGAAAATTATACTGCTCACTATAATCTAGAAAAAAAAGAAATAGAAAGAAAATATGACGATTCTTTTATTACCAAGCAAGAACAAATCAAAAAAGATTTAGATGAAGAATTTAAAAATAAACTTTCTATAACAAAATCTGAAGTTGATAAAATTAAAATTCAGTCAATGAATAATTATGATAATGCTATAAATATTTTATTTTCGGGAGTAACCAACGATGGCAATAGTTAAATTATCTAAACTAAAATTATATGGACTAAGCGAAGATAAAAAACTAATAACCGATTTAATATATAAATCAAACTTAGTTCATATAAAAAAAGTAGAAATGGTTTCTGGACTAACAAACTTTTTCAATGAAAATAAATTATTAGAATATAAAAATAAACTAGAAAAAGTGCAAAAAGTTATTGAGTATTATAAAAATAATCTTCAAAATACTGATAATAATGACATATTAGTTAAAGAAACTGAATTTGTTAATTTTAATAAAACAAACAAAAATTTTATCCAGAAAATGGAAAAGTTCCACGAATATTTGCAAATTGTTGATGAAAAAAATAATTTGATTAATGAAATAAAAAAATCAAATAATTTAGCAGAAGATAATAAAAACAATTTATCTGATGAAAAGAAAAATTCTCTATTTATTATAAATTGTCTATTAGATAATAAAGACGAAATCACAGATTTTATAAATTCGTTAAATATGTCAATTTATGATGTTGATGAGAAAAAAAACATAGTAATTATTTCAGTAGACAGCGAATTAGAATTAATTAAATCAAAATTAGAAAAATTGCAAATAAAATTTGAACTCAATACTTCAACCGTCAGTGAAGATGTCTTTAATAACTATCAAAATATAATAGTTAATTTAAAAGAAAAATCACAAAACAGTGAATTAGAAGTAAACGATGAAAATTTTAAAAAGTTAAAAATCTGCTTTGATTATATAACTTATAAATTGCAAAAAATTGAACTTGACAAAGATTTAGGATTTACAGATAAAACATTTATTTTAGAAGGTTATATTGAAAATGATAAAAAACAAATTTTGGAAGATTTAATTAAATCAAAAAATTTATGTGTTGCTTATGAATTTTCAAAACCAACAAATAACGATAAAGTTCCGACAAAAACTAAAAACAAAAAATTTGTTAAACCTTTTGAATTTGTAACTAATATGTATTCTGTTCCAAAATATAATGAAATTGACCCTAACTTTTTAGTTGGATTATTCTTCTCACTATTCTTTGGATTTATAATGGCAGATATAGGTTATGGAATTTTACTTTTAGGTATTGGATTATTTTTAGTATTAAAAAAAGGAACAGGTCAAGGGCTTAAAGACCTTATGAAAGTTGTCGCTATTGGCGGGGTATTTGCAATTGTTTTTGGTCTATTGTTTGGTTCGTTTTTAGGATACACTCATAACGATTTTTCATTTATACCAAAGGCATTGTTCCCTGACCCATCAAAAAATGTTATGATGTATTTAATTGCAAGTGTCGTAATTGGTGCTGTTCAAATTATGGTAGGTTTTGCACTTAAAGGAATATTACTTATTAGAAGAAGAAAATTTGGCGAAGCAATTTGTTCTGCTTTCGCTTGGGATATATTTTTTATAGGAGCAGGAATCTTTGCTCTTGACTTAGTTAAAGTTACTGACGGACTTATGATGATAGGTTTAGGTATTGCAATCTTTGGTGTTGCAACTGCTGTAATTGGAAACATAATTATAAATAAAGGTTTCGACAGACTTGCAAAGAGTTTTGGTTCACTTTATAGCATTTTAAATTTATTTTCTGATTTACTTAGTTATACAAGACTTTTCGGTTTAATGCTTAGTGGTGTTATTATTGCAACTATCGTAAATCAACTTGCTAGTGGATTTTTTGCAGTGGCTTGGCAAATACCATTTGGCATATTAATATTACTCATTGGTCATGCTTTTAATATTTCAATGGGTGCACTTGGTGCTTATATTCATGACGCAAGATTACAATATATTGAGTTTTTCTCAAGATTTTACGAAGGTGAAGGTGAATTATTTACACCTTTCGGTTCAAACTTTTCATATATAAAATTAATTGAAGTGGAGGATTAAAAAAATGGAATTAGGATTTATTTTAGGATTATCAGGACTTGCACTTTGTGTGCTACTTTGTGGTGTAGGTTCAGCAATGGGTTTAAAAACAACAGGTCAAGCAGCAGCAGGTATTTTATCAGAAGACCCAAAGAAATTCAGTAAAGCACTTGTATTAGTAGTTTTACCTGCTACACAAGGTATCTATGGTTTCGTATTTGGTGTTATCGCTATGGGAAACTGCGCTGTTGGTATGACAATTGCTGAAGGTGTTAGAGTTTTAGCAGCGGCACTCCCACTTGGATTCGTTGGTCTTTTCTCTGCAATTCTTCAAGGTAAAACTGCTGCAAGTTGTATTTATGCAGTATCAAAAGAAGAATCACTCTCAGGTAAACTTATCTTATTCCCAGCGATGGTTGAAACTTATGCTATTTTAGCATTAGTTATTTCGTTACTTGTTATGGCATAAAAGGAGCAAAGTCTAATAATGAATGAACAAATAATTTTAGATAGAATCTTAAATGATGCAAATACTCAAGCAGAAAATATTATTAATGAGGCTAATCAAGAAATTGAAAACTTAAAAAATAGTTTAAATGAATATGATAATCAGTTAAATAAAAATACGAATTTAGAACTAGAAAAATATAAATCAAATTATTTAGATTTTTGCTCTAATGACCTTCAATTTAAAAAAGGTAAACTTATTCTTGAAATTAAAAATCAAGTAATTAATAATTTAAAAGAAAAAGCGATTGAAAAAATAAATTCACTTGAAAAAAGCGAAAAAATTAAGTTTTTTGAGCAAATTCTTATTCAAAATGCAGAAAAAAATGAAATTCTAACTTATAACATAAATAATTTTGATGATGAAGATTTTTATAAAATTGAATGCGTAAAGACACTAAATCTTCAAATAAAAAAAGATTTATCTATAAATCAAGGAATGGTTCTTTCAACTGATATTTATGATAAAAACTTATCATTAAAAAATATAGTTGAAGAATTATACAATAAAAAACAACAAGAAATTTGCAAAATATTATTTTAAAAAGGAGATGTATTATGGCGGGAAATAAAGGTTATTTATATACTAATGGCGTTATATCTGCAATTAGTAGTAAATTATTAAAAAAAGAAACTTTCAATAAAATAATTGAATCAACTGATTTAGACAACTCAATTTCTCTCCTTAATAACACAACTTTTGTAAATGGAAAAAAAATTAATTCGATTTTTGATTTGAATAATTTGCTAAAAATTGAGGAATTCAAAATTAATGAATTTTTAAAAAAAGAATGCCCTATTTCAGAGTTCGTAGATTACATTGATTGCATAAATGATTATAATAATTTAAATTTATTTTATAAGTCAATTTTATTTAAATTTAATATTAATGAAAAAAATATTATTGAAGGTAAATGTTCAATTTTAAAAATAAAAGAATGTTTAACATTAAATAATTTTGATGGACTTAATAGCAAATATATAAAAGAACTTTTTGAAAAAATTAGTAAAATAAAAAACAAACAAAAAGACTGGGTTAAAATCGATTATTATTTTAAATCGCAGTGTTATAAAAACTTATTTAATATCGTAAAAAATAATAAAATATTACTTGAAATTTTAAGAAATAAAATAGATTTTCAAAACATTAGTTTATGTTTAAGAGTAAATAATTTTGATGAATTTAACAACCAATTTATTGAAAATGGAATTCTAACTTTGAATTTTTTTGAAAATTATTTTAAATCTGGTAAAATTTCAGTTATCTCTAAATCTAATAAAGTATTAGACAATTTGTTAAAAATTTTAAAATTAAATGATAAAGAAAAATTTGATGTTTTAAACAAAGAATGTAATTTAATTGAATTAAAAACACTACATAATTTCAATGATAATATTGAGTCTCCAATCCCATTTTTAAAGTATTATTATAGAAAAATTTTAGAAATAAAAAATTTAAGAATGATTTTCTCATTAAAATCAAATAACTTAAACTCAAAAATAAAAGATAGATTTTTGGAGGAAAATTAATGGACTTAAAAATTGCCGTTGTTGGTAGTTTAGATGTTATTTCAATTTTTAAAACAATCGGACTAGATGCATTTGAAGTTACAGATAAAAATTCAACAATTCAAACACTTAATAGTTTAATTAATGATTATAAAATAATTTTAATAACTGATGATTTTGCTCCATTTATTGAAGAATTAATAAAAGAAACAAGCAAAAATATGTTTCCTATTATTACAATTATTCCTAGTGGAACGAAAGAGTCTGATTATGCACTTAAAAAAATTGAGGAATCTGTTGAGCATACACTTGGAATAAATATATTATCACAACAAAAGGAGCAAGATTAATGAAAGGAAAAGTAATAAAAGTATCAGGACCACTAATTGTTGCAAAAGATATGAAAGATGCAAAAATGTTTGATGTTGTAAAAATTGGTGAGTTCGGTCTTATTGGTGAAATTATTGAACTTAGAGATGATGAAGCATCTATTCAAGTGTATGAAGACACTTATGGCATTGGACCAGGTGATTATGTTTATTCAACAAATGAACCCCTTTCAGTTGAACTTGCACCAGGACTTTTAGGTAATATTTATGATGGTATTCAAAGACCTCTTGATAGAATTTATGATGGCTACGGAGATAGAATTAGCAGAGGCATAAATGTTTCTAATCTCGATAGAACTAAAAAATGGGACTTTAAATCAACTGTAAAAGTTGGAGATAAAGTATGCTCAGGTGATGAAATTGGAACAGTTCAGGAAAATCCAACATTTACTCATAAAATTTTAATTCCTTATGGAGTTAGTGGAACTGTTGAAAAAATTTATAGTGGAAAATTCACCATTGAAGAAACTATTGCCGTTATAAAAACTGAAAATGGAAAAATGATAGATGTTCAAATGCTTCAAAAATGGCCAGTTAGAAAAGGTAGACCATATAAGCAAAAGATGATTTGCTCAGAACCTATGGTTACAGGACAAAGAGTTATTGATACACTATTCCCTATCGCTAAAGGTGGAGTTGCTGCCGTTCCAGGTCCATTTGGAAGTGGTAAAACAGTTGTTCAGCACCAACTTGCTAAGTGGTCAGATGTAGATGTTATTGTCTACATCGGTTGTGGCGAAAGAGGAAATGAAATGACCGATGTTTTAAATGAGTTCCCAAAACTTATTGACCCATCAACAAATGAACCTCTTATGCAAAGAACACTATTAATTGCTAACACTTCTGATATGCCGGTTGCTGCTCGTGAAGCATCAATTTATACAGGTATCACTATTGCAGAATATTTTAGAGATATGGGATATAATGTCGCTCTTATGGCTGACTCAACTTCAAGATGGGCTGAAGCACTTCGTGAAATGAGTGGAAGACTTGAAGAAATGCCAGGAGAAGAAGGCTACCCAGCATACCTTTCAAGTAGACTTGCAGAGTTTTACGAAAGAGCAGGTGTTGTCGAAATTCTTGGTTCAAAGACTGGAAAAACTGGTTCAGTTACTGCAATTGGTGCAGTTTCACCCCCAGGAGGTGACTTATCAGAACCAGTTTCTCAAGCAACTATGAGAATCGTAAAAGTCTTTTTAGGACTTAGTTATAGTTTAGCCTATAAAAGACACTTCCCTGCTATTGACTGGCTTATGAGTTATTCTCTTTATATTGAAAAATTAGAAAATTGGTATAAAAGAAATATCTCAAAAGATTTTAATATTAAAAGACAATTTATTTCAAAAATATTACAAGAAGAAAATAGACTTCTTGAAATTATAAGACTAGTTGGTGCAGATTCGATTTCTGCTACTGACCAAATCACAATGCAAACTGCAAAAATTATTAGAGAAGACTTTTTGCATCAAAATGCTTTTAATGAAATTGATACTTATACTTCAATGAAAAAACAAGATAAAATCCTTTCATTAATTTACACATTTGATACATCTTCAAGAAATGCTCTTTCTCAAGGATTTTCAATAAATGAAATTTTATCTAATCCTGTAAAGGAACAAATTAGCAAAGCAAAATTAATTAGTGAAGATAGTTTGCAAGAGTTCGATAGCATCGAAAATGCTATTACAAATTCATTAAAAAGGTAGGATAAGGCTTAATGCTTAAAGAATATAAAACTATAAAAGAAATTGTTGGACCGTTAATGCTTGTTGAAAAAGTAGAAAATGTTAAGTATGATGAACTTGTAGAAATTATGCAAGATAACGGGGAAACTAGACAAGGAAAAGTTCTTGAAGTTAACAAAGACAAAGCAATTATTCAATTGTTTAAGCCATCAAGAGGAATTAAACCATCAAATTCAAAAGCAAAATTTTTAGGTGAAAGTATGAAACTTGGTGTTTCAGTAGATATGCTTGGAAGAGTTTTTGACGGACTTGGAAGACCAAAAGATAATGGACCTGAAATTATTCCTGAAAAGAGAATCAATATTAATGGTATGCCAATTAACCCAGTTGCTAGAGATTATCCTGATGAGTTTATTCAAACTGGAATTTCTGCAATTGACGGTTTAAATACACTCGTTCGTGGTCAAAAACTTCCAATTTTTTCTATGAATGGATTACCTCACGCAGACCTTACTGCTCAAATCATTAGACAAGCAAAAGTTCGTGGAAAAGATGATAAATTTGCTGTTGTATTTTGTGCAATGGGTATTACTTTTGAAGAAGCCGAGTTTTTTATGGAAAATTTAAAGAGTGAAAATGCTCTTCAAAGAACAGTTATGTTTGTTAACCTTGCCAATGAACCAGCGATTGAAAGATTCGCAACACCTAGAGTTGCCTTAACTTGCGCAGAATATCTTGCTTTTGATTTAGGAATGCAAGTTTTGGTAATTATGACAGATATGACTAACTATGCAGAAACTCTTAGAGAAATCTCAGCAGCAAGAAAAGAAGTCCCTAGCAGAAGAGGTTATCCAGGTTATATGTATACAGACCTTGCAACAATTTATGAAAGAGCCGGAAAAATTAGAGGAAATAAAGGTTCTATTACTCAAATACCAATTTTGACAATGCCAGAAGATGATAAAACCCACCCTATTCCAGATTTAACTGGCTATATAACAGAAGGACAAATTCTTCTTTCAAGAGACTTATACAAAAAAGGTATCAACCCACCTATTGATGTTATGCCTTCTCTTTCAAGACTTAAAGACCACGGCATTGGCGAAGGAAAAACAAGAGAAGACCACTCTGATACAATGAATCAGTTATTTGCTGCATACTCAAGAGGAAAAGAGGCAAAAGAACTAGCAATGATTTTAGGTGAATCAGCACTTAGTGATGAAGATAAGATTTTTGCAAAATTCTCAGATGCTTTTGAAGAAAAGTATTTAAACCAAGGTTTTTATAAAAATAGAAGCATTGAGGAAACTCTTGACCTTGGCTGGGAACTTCTCGCAATGATTCCTAGAAGTGAACTTAAAAGAGTTAAAGAAAAGTATATTAAAAAATATCTTGATAAGTGTGAATAACTTAAGGAGATGATATGACACGATTAAATGTTAATCCAACAAGAATTCAACTGAAAATGCTAAAATCTAGACTTTCAACAGCATCAAGAGGTCATAAACTTTTAAAAGATAAACTTGATGAAATGATTAGAAATTATAGTAATCTTATAAAAGAAAATTACTCTCTTAGATTAAAGTATGAAGATTCTATAAGAATGCTTTTGAAAAACTTTTGTCTTGCTAAATGCTTTATGTCAAAAGAAGAAATTAACTCTTTATTTTCAATTTCTTTAATGAATGTTAAACCTGTATTTGAAACAAAATCTATTATGAATGTTTTAGTTCCAAATATTACACTTGAAAATTCTGAAGAAATAAAACTTCCCTACTGTTTTATAGATACAAATCCACTTATGGATAAATTAATAGAGCAAGTTAATAATTTGATGCCAAGTATTATTAAACTTTCAAGTATTGAAAAAACCTGTCAAATTTTATCTACTCAAATTGAACAAACAAAACGACAAGTCAACTCTCTAGAAAATTTAACAATTCCACAACTTGAAGAAACAATAAAATATATCACAATGAAAATTGATGAAAACGAAAGGTCTTCAAGAATTAGACAAATGAAAGTAAAATCTCTTACAAAAGAAAAATAAAAAACGCAAAATTTGCTTCTAACAATAAAAAAAACACATTAGTTTTTACAACTAATGTGTTTTTTTTAATTTTGTTGTTCTTCCATATTTTTTGAAAGTTTCTTTTGTTTTTTAGTAAAGTTATCAGCAGATTTTTTCTCTGCTTGACTAACATCTAAATCCTTTTCTTTTGAATAGTTTATAACAACTTGTGGGTATGCAATATCAATATCATTTTCAGTTAATATTCTACGATACTCTCTATTTAAATCTCTTTCAACTTGGAATCTATCTTCTTCAAGACATTTTGCAACAATTTTGATTGTGACATTTGAATCTTTATACATACAAACGCCTTTATAGAAAGGACCTTCTTTAATAGCAGGAATATTTTTAGAGATAGTATTTAAGTTGTCTTTTAATAAATTTTCAACTGTTTCAATTGGAACATCATAAGGAAAATCACAATCCACAACAGCGAGAGATAATTCTCTTGAAAGATTAATAACATCTCCGATTGCACTATTGTTTACAATCTTTATATTACCTGCTGCATCAAGAAGTTTTGTTGAGCGAATACCTATTTCAATAACAGTTCCACGGAAGTCATTTATTGTTACAATTTCACCAACATTATACTCATTTTCAAATATAATAAAAATCCCAGCAATAATATCAGCAATGAGTGGCTGTGCACCAAGACCTACGACAAGAGTTAATACTCCAACAGATGCAATGAGAGCAGTTGTGTCAACCCCACATGCTTTGAGCAATAAAATTATAATAGCAATTGCGCAAGCATATTTTACAAAACCGTCAAGAAGAGCAAATATTGTTTTTCCACGATTACTTTTTTTCATTTTAACTTTAAATATAATTCTAAGTATTCTGCAAACTGCATACACAATTATAATATAAATTAAGCAATTTAATATAACCGGAATGTGTGTTTTTAATGAGATAAGACTTTCTTTAATATCCCAAATATTTTCTTTTATCCATTTTGAAATGGCTAAGTCAGATGCTGCAAATTGCATTATAATGCAAGCAACAAAAGCAAGCATAAATAATGATAAAAATATTATTTCTATAATTAATAATGTTTTTTTCTTAGTGTTTTTTTCTTCCATAATTTTCTCCTTACTCTGCGTAAATTGTATATTGTATTTCAAGGTATCGACTTCCAATAATTTTAGATTCATCAATTTGTTCAAGTCCTAAGTAATATTGATTACATTTTATATAGATTGTTACACTTGAAACTTCTTCGCTAAAAGTTAGACTTGCTGAATAATTATATTCATCTATATTATTTGTAAAATCAGTTTCAGTTAAAATAATTTCTTCATTGTTTGAACCAATTGCTTTTACAGTTGATAAATCAAAGATTGTATTATAGTATTCTAGCGCAAATTGACATTCATTTTCTAAAATAATACCACTTATGGTATAGTCATAGTTTGTTTCATTAATAGTTCCCGATGGAGTAACATTCATAAAACTATATTGAATATCGTTAATATCTTTGCAAACCTCATAAGTAATACCATAATTTGTATTAGGCAAATTAGTTATAATTGCAATTTCTTCTTTAAATGTATAGTAAAGTGTTAGATTTAAATCATAATTTATAAGTTTTATTTGGTAATAAACATCTTCATCTTCACACATAAAATTTGTGTCAATATATAAATTAATGCTACCATTAGAATTATAAGTTATACCAACATCACCAGGATTTTTATAATTAAAATTATAATTTATTCCTTCAAAAGTGGTATCCACTATTATAGTTTGTTCACTAGATAATTCTTCTCCTCTTTCATTAGATAAATAGTAAGATAATGTTATTTCACCACTATTTTCATAAGGAATATAAATGTCATAAAATAAGTCATAAGATTCTTTTGTTTCGTTTTCAGATGTCGATACACAAACACTAGTAACATCTCCAAAAAGTCCAATAGGTTTCAAAATGATGTATTTATTATATATATCAATGCTATACTGAATTTCAAAGTCATTATTTAATTCAAAAGTTTTTTCTTCACTTATAATTTCTCTCGAAAATTTATTATTTGTAAAGATAAATGATGAATTAATATTTATTGATGTAATATTTTCTGAAACATTTAAAATCTTTTTTCCAATAATAAGTTCATCATATTGTATTTCAATTATTTCGTTATTGTTATCGCCATAAGAAATATTAAATAATAAATTATCTATATTTTCTGCATTGTAATTTTTATCATCAAATTTATAATTTATTTCTAATATATTAGCACCAGATATTGTTACATTTTCTATATCTAAAGTTGGAGTTGATAAATCTATTTTACCAACTTCTGCACTTTCAATCAATTTTGTTTCACGTTCATTAGTTGCATAAATTTCAAAGAAAACATTGAAAATTGTAGTGTTTTTATCAATTATGAGTGTGCTATTTGCGTTTTTTGTATCTTTGTATGTTGATAAAATATTATTATTTTCATCATAGGCTACAAGTTTGTAAAAATAATTTTCATTCATTTCATCGCAGGTTATATTTAGTGAAATATTATATTTTTGATTTTGACTATCCCAAGTAATAATTGCATCATCAATATTTGGTTTTACGTAATTTCCATCAAAATAATTTGGCAGTTCAGGCTCTGGCGTTTGCTCAGAATTTAAATGATTATCATTTTTTGTTGTTTGAAACTTTTTCTCAAAATAAGTTATATCTCCTAAGAAATCATCTTTCCCTATTACTGAAATTTTGTATTCCCATTCGCTCTTTAAACCTTCAACTTTGTTTTCATATATTCCATCACTAGTGATTTCAAACTCAATGTCTTTTTCATTTGATGTGCTAATTACAACAAGATAATCGGTATCTTCTTTTATATCTTTTGCTGAAATTGAATACTCAACATAATTACTTCCTTGATTAAGATTTAATAAATCAATATCCGGTTTAGTAGTTGCGATTGATGTTGTTGCAACTATTGATGCTACACCAACAATAGCAGTTGTTGCAATCGATTTTAAACCATCAAAAATTTTACTTAATAAATTTTTTGAGCCATCATTTGTTTTATTATGTTTAGGACTTGAATTTATAGTTGTAATTTCTTGACCCGTGTTAGGTTTTTCAATTCCAGTAAAATTTATATCATTTTTACTTAAATACATCTCAGCAGGAAAATGCTGATATTCTTTAGTTTTATTATACTCATTAGATTTGTAAAATTCTTTATTATTCAAAGCATTTCCTCCTTTTGTTATTGATTAATTTTTATTATAATGATAATTTCTTTATTATTTAAATATGTATAAAAAATACTAATTACAAGAAATATAAAACGATAATTATTATTGTAGCGTTTTTATTAAATATCTTTATTGTAGTTCATCATAGATATTTTCGACATAAACTAAATAAATTTCTTCTTCTCCATTTACTACTTTTGCAACTGCAATAAACTGTTCACAACCATATTCGTTAGAATTTAATAAATTTTTGACTTTTCAAAAATTTATCATTACATAGATTATAATATCGGAAGTTGTCGTCAAGCGACACGCAGTGGCATTTGACAGTAA
>JAFTMY010000037.1 GCA_017452165.1 Clostridia bacterium
ACGGCGTCTTTATATCTTCCATATGTTTTAAGGTTTGCTTTAAGGGCTTCGTCAGCAGATGTGCCGTTTGAAATTGCTTCCATCATTTTGCCCATATTAACAAATTCATAACCAATGATTTCATTGTTTTTATCAAGAGCGAGTTTTGTGATATATCCTTCAGCCATTTGAAGGTATCTTGAACCTCTAAGATTTGTTGAATAGCTTGTTCCAACTTGTGAGCAAAGGCCTTTTCCAAGATCGTCTAAGCCAGCGCCAATTTCAAGACCGTCATCAGAGAATGCTGATTGTGTTCTTCCATAAACGATTTGAAGGAAGAGTTCTCTCATTGCAACATTGATAGCATCACAAACAAGGTCTGTGTTTAATGATTCAAGAATGGTTTTTCCTGTTAAAATTTCAGATGCCATTGCAGCAGAGTGGGTCATACCACTGCAACCAATTGTTTCAACAAGTGCTTCTTCAATAACGCCATTTTTAACGTTTAATGTAAGTTTGCAAGCACCTTGTTGTGGTGCACATCTTCCAACACCATGTGTTAAACCAGAAATATCTTTGATATCTTTGGCAGAAATCCATTGTCCCTCTTCTGGAATTGGGGCAGATTTGTGATTTGCACCCTTAGCTACTGGGCACATATTTTCTACATGTTTTGAAATATTCATAATTCACCTCGTAAAATTTGCTATAATTAGCCAAGTCAAGTATAACATACAGTTTTATATAAATGCAAGAATTTAATTTATGCAAATTAAACATTTATGTTTTGAAATTATGATTATTTGTGGTATATTTATTATGTAATCTTATTAAATTGGAGAATCTTATGGGATATGTAAGTGTTGATACCATTTATGAAGAAGAAGGACAAGTTCAACAAGAAGTTAAAAATGACTATATTTCAATTGAACAAATGGTTCCTGTTGAAATGATTATGAAAAAGTCAAGATTTATTGGTATGGCTTTCAATGTAAAAAATGAAGATGAAGCACACACTATTGTTGCTAATATTAGAAAGAGCAATAAAAATGCTAAGCATGTTGCTTATGCTTTTGCTTTGGGTGAAGTTATCAATGTTGCTAAAAATAACGATGATGGTGAACCTGCTGGTTCTGCTGGTGCTCCTATTTTTGAAGCAATTAGACAAATGCATGTAACATTTACTTTGGTAGTTGTTGTTAGATACTTTGGTGGTGTTGAACTTGGAAAAGGTAAACTTACTCGTGTATATAATGAAGTTGCTGTTGGTGCTATAAAAGAAGCCAAAAAGTTTAAAATGGTCTTTTGTAATGAAATTGAAATCAAAGTTCCTTATGCAAACTATGGTAGTATTAGTAAATTATTCTCTGATTCAAGTGTCCATGTTATTGAGCAAAAAAATGATGAAAATATGCCACTTATAAAACTCGCTGTTCCTGCAAACTCATCTGATAGATTACTTGAAAATATCCGTTCTAAAACTCGTGGTGCTAGTATTATTAATAAATATGGAACAGGTTTTTATAAATTTGAATATAAAGCGACATCTTCTACGGAGAAATAATTTGGGTATAATTACTAAAATTGAAGAACAAAAAAATAAGAATCGTGTCAACATTTTTGTTGATGATTCTTTTTTTTGTGGTCTTGAAAGAGAAACGGCTGTTATTTTTGGATTAAAAACAGGTAAAGAAGTTGATGAAAGTTATTTAAAAGATGCAATAAGTAAAAGTGAAGAAAAACGAGCATTTGATAAGTCTATTAATTATATATCTATTAGAAATCACTCAAAGAAAGAACTTTATGATAAACTTTTAAAAAAAGATTATAACAGGGAAACAATTGAAAATGTTTTAGAAAAACTTGAAGAATATCATTATATTGATGATGAAAAATTTGCTAAGGCGTTTATTGAGCAAAATAAAAAGTATTCAAAAATGGTTCTTTCTAATAAATTATATCAAAAGGGAATTGACAAAGAAATAATTGATAGATGTTTAGAGGTTGTTGAAGAAGATGATGAGTTTAATAACTGTTTATTGGTTACTGAAAAATTATTAAAATCTACTAAAATAGAATCATTTAATGATAAACAAAAACTTTTTGCTAAACTTGTAAGAAGAGGATTTAAAGTTGATACAATTAATAATGTTTTTAGTGAACTAGAAATAAGTGTGGGTTTGGATTAAATGTATTTTTTTAGGCATTGATAACTGCTTTATTGCATTTTAAAATTCGTTATTAATTGAAATTAATAAATATTGGGTATTGACAAGTAAGGTAAGTTATGTTAAAATATGACTAATCTAAATGTTATGGATTAAATTTTAAATTTATTTCCATTAAAAACTGAAATAGAGAGGAGTGTTTTATGGCAAAAATTGATGTTGAAAGAGTTATTACTGAATACTATATGTTAAAAACTGTTTTAAAGAATAAATATGCTATGGATATTGTATCTGGCAAGGTTGAACCTGCTGGACCAACTGCTGCTGCCGACAAAAGAACTTTGCAAGCAATGCAAAGATATGTTAGAACTTTAGATGAAGTTGTAATTCCAGGTAATGGTTTATCTAAAGGTGAAAACTTAGATAAGTTCTTAACAAGAGTTACTAGAAACTTTAAAGAAAAAGAAGCAAGTAAGCCAGAAAGTAGAAGATTAGAGTATTCAGAAAATCCATTTGATGATAACTTTAAATATTATGTTTCTACACTTTTAAATACTGAGAATGCTAAAAGTAGAATTGAAAAAGCAATTACAAGCCATAAGCCAACTCTTGATAGTGTAAACTCTTTAGCAATTAATCTCGGTGGTAAAAAACAAAGTTCTTATGTTAGACTTTTAGCAGAAAGTACTGAACTTTTCTCAACAGTTTCTGGTCTTAGAGATGAAATTGAAAGACTTAATAGTTCAAGTAGAACTGATAAATCTACAATTGATAATCTTAGAGCACAACTTGCAGAAAAGACTAAAGAAGCAGAAAATTATAGACAACTTTGTGAAAAGGCTATTGAAGAACTTGGTCAAAATTCAGGTTCAACAGTTCTCGTTGCAATGCTTAAAGAAACTAATAGCACTTTAGAAAATGTTATTAGACAAGAATCTAAGCAAACTCGTGACCATATCACAAAAGAAACTGATAGAGTTTTAGATGTTATGCAAAGAAAAGATAGAATTAAAACACATATCCTTTCAAATGCAAAAACATACCCAAGATATATTGCTGTTTATCAAGGTAGAGAACTTAATAATAAAGGTCTTAAGAATTTACATAATGAAATCCAATATGCTGCAACTCAATTAGAGTATTCTAAAGATGACCCAGCAGTTAGTGCAATATTTAATGAACTTTCTGAGCAAAATTTAAAGAACTCTATGAATAATAGTAGGCCAAAAAATGAAGCAAAAGGTAAGAAGGTTGTTCCTATTGTTACTGGAATTTTACTTGCATCATTATTTGCTACAACTGCATATTTTGGTATTGCAAATCATCACTTACATAATGATTTACATGAAGCAAATCAAAAAATTAACGAAAATCAAAATAATAACGATAATACTAATGCTTCAGATTTCCAAAAAGAATATGAAGAATATGTTGCTAGAGAAAATGCACAATATGATGATTATTCTCAAAAACTTCAAATTGCTCTTAATGATGGAACATTTGTAGTTATTGACCAAACTGGTGCTGTAACTGCAGGTGATGCAAGTGTTAATGGTAATAACCTTGATACACTTAATGCTCTTAGAGATAAATATGCCGCTGATGACCGTGCAGATATGGGTTGGAATTCTACTACACTTATGGACGCTGATACTCAAAGTGCAATCAATGCTGAAAAAGCAGAATATTTCCAAACTCACTACGAAGATATGGTTAATCAAGTTGCTCAACTTCAAGCAGAAATTGCTGATTTAAATTCTCAACTTGATTATGCTCATGACCTTATTTCTGCTGGTTCGCAAGAAAATGGTGTTTTACTTGCTAGAGTTCAAAAACTTGAAGCGCAAGTTGCTGATCTTCAAGCACAAATTGACAATCTTCAATCAATTATTGATGCTGGTAATGGTGGAAACAGTGGTCTTCAAGAACAAATTAATGAACTTCAAGAAGCGTTAAATCAAGCAAATGCAAAAATTGCAGAACTTGAACAAGAAAATCAAGAATTAACTGAAGAAAATCAAGAACTTAAAGAAGAGGTGGCTGAACTTCAATCTCAAGTTTCTTCATTAGAGGGAACAGTTGGTGATTTAAATTCAAAAATTGCTTCACTTGAAAATCAAAATTCAGTTCTTTCTACTGATAAGGCTGCTCTTCAAATTGAAGTTGCTGACCTTCAAGCAGAAGTTGCCGACCTTCAAGCACAACTTGAATCATTAATTGGAACAGATGCCTCTCAACAAATTCAAGCACTTGAAGAAAAGATTGATTACCTTGAAGGTGTAATTGAAGAAGCAAATGCAAGAATTGACTCATTACAATCAACAAATGAAGCGTTAACACAACAAATTGTTGATTTAGAAAATAATATTAATAATCTTGAATCAGATATGGATGCTCTTGAAGATGCTATTGATTCACTTGAAAATGAAAATGCTTCACTTAAAACTGAAGTTTCAAATCTTCAAAAGAGTTTAGGGGATTCTATGAACTCATATAATGAACTTCTTGCTAAATATAATGCTTTAGCAAATTCAAATGTATCTCCTGAAGAATTGGCTGCACTTCAAACAGAACTTTCTAATGCTTATAACTTAATTACATCTTATGAAGAACAAATTGTTGAACTTTATAATGGTATTACAAAGGAAAATACAACAACTTCACAAGCACAACAAGATTTAGAACAATTATTTAAGTTATTTGGTATTGACTATAATGAAAAGGATAGTCCATCAAACGATAATAGCGAATATCAACGCTAATATTTTAATTCAATATTCCGAAATAACTCTCTATATATAAAAAACCTCTATGTTACCCCGTAGAGGTTTTTTAATTGTAAAATTATATAAATTAACTTAATATTTAATAAAAACTATCAAAAATTCAATTTAATATATTCTTGACAATAAATAAAAAGTAAAATATAATATTTTTATATGGAAAATAATTTTTTATTAGATAGAGTTGCTTTTACTATCTTTGGCTTTGAAATTTACTGGTATGGAGTATTTATGTGTCTTGCAATTGTTGCGGCTATTGTTGTTGCAATGTTTTTTTGCAAGAAAAGAGAAATTTCAGTTGATGAACCTATAAATGTCGCACTTGTTTCTGTTCCATCAGGAATTTTATGTGGCAGGCTTTTTGCTGTTCTTTTTGATGAAGACCTTTCAATTAAACAATATTTTAATTTTAGAACAGGTGGAATGAGTATAATTGGTTGTATTATTGGTGGTGGAATTGCACTTGCAATATACTCATTTATTAAAAAAGATAAAGATATTTTTAAATATACCGATATTCTTTGTTCTGTTTTACTTTTGGCTCAGGCAATAGGCAGATGGGGTAACTTTTTTAATGGTGAAATTTTTGGTCAGGTTATAACTGATAATAATTCAATTTTTTCAAGATTTCCATTTGCCGTTGAAATAAATGGTATACGTTATCAAGCACTATTTTTTTATGAATCATTAATAAATGTCGTTGGATTCTTCTTTACGGCTGAAATGTTTTTATTTGTTAAAAAAGATGGTTATACAACAGGTTTCTATTTAATTTACTATGGTGTAGTTAGAACAATTCTTGAGAAATTTAGACAAGACCAATTTATTTTAAAAATTGGTAGTGCTCCAATTTCTTTAATTTGTAGTATTTTAATGATTGTGGCAGGTGTTGCAATCTTTGCATTTTCTATTTATAGAAATAAAAAGAAAAAGGAAAGTAAATAAAAATGAAAAAAAAGAGTAAGGTTACTATTGAAGAACTTACAAAAAATGAAATTCAACGACTTGAAACTGAAAATAAGTTTTCAAATTATGAAAAAGAAATTGCTAAGTATAAAAAAACTATCGCAACTTTAAAAGAAAAGGATAAGTTATATACAAAGGCTTTTGCTCTTTGTGAAAATAAAATCAATCTTATAAAGGAAACATCACTTGATAGTTTACTTTTACTATGTGAAAATTTAAAAGAAATTAAAAATACATATTTAAATGAGTGTGAAGGCATTGAAAATGATGAAATAAAAACAAAGTTTTTAGCATTTGACTCAGAATTTCAATTTATTTTAGATTCTATTTACGATGTTTGTGATAAGATTGAAGATGAAGCACATTTCAATAAAGTTGATAAAAAGGTTATTCCTAATAAATTTGAGTTAAAAGAAATCGGAGATTTTGATGATTTTGACCAATTTGATGAAATGAAAAAGGCTGTAAGAGAAAATATTGCTAAGAAAAATGCTAAGGATAATGCTAAGAAAGATAAATCTTCTAAAAATAATGACGAAATAGATTTTGATGAGTTAAATAATAGTTTTTATGGTGAATCTAACGATAATATCGATAAAAACTTTAATGATGGACTTGTTTCTGAAAAATTTAATAAGATGTTTTATGAAACACCTTCTGCATCAAGAGTTTCATCAAATATTACGCCAAGTGAGGATAGTGAATTTGACTTTAATGAAGCATTAAATCCAACACTTTCTCTTAGTGATATTATGAATGATTTAATGGCATTAGACGAGATGGAAGAAGATGATGACCTTGATTTTGAAATTGATTCTGTAAAAAAAAACGATAAATTAGAAAACTCACTAGAAAATAAAAAAAATGATGAAGTTTTAAATGAAACGGAAGAGGATAAGATAAAAAATATTGCTGAAAAAATGAGAGAGGAAAGAGAGCAAAAGGTAGAAAATGCAATAGCAAATCATAATGAAAAGATAACTAGAAGAGATAATTCAGATAATGATTTTGAGTATTATAAGGAAGAACCTAAAACAAGAGAAGAATATGAAAAGAAATTTACTTATCTTCAAAGTATTTTTAAAAATTTAAAATAAAAATAGGTTGCAACTAAATAAAGTTGCAACCTGTTTTTTTATGAAGATAATTATAAAAATATAATTTTAATATTTTACTAAATCCTTATAAATTAAGAATTTATATTAGTTTGATTTTTTGGTTCAGTTACTAAAATTTCAGTTGTTAAAATTGATGATGCAACGCTTCCGGCGTTCTCAATTGCGCATCTTGTAACTTTTGTTGGGTCTATTATTCCAGCACTAAACATATCTACAAATTCATCAGTTAGTGCGTTATAACCATAATTTTTTTCTAAATTATTAACCTTATCTATAATTACACCATCATCTTTGCCTGAATTTTTAGCAATTTGTCTAAGAGGGGTTTCTAAAGCATCTCTTACAATAATTGCACCTGTTTTTTCATCTCCATCTAAAATTGTGATTAAATTTTCAATTTCTTTTTTGCACTCTAATAGTGCGCATCCACCACCAATTACAATTCCTTCTTTACTTGCAGATTTTGTTGCTGATAGAGCATCTTCAATTCTGAGTTTTTTCTCACGCATTTCAATTTCACTTGGTGCTCCAACTTCAATAACTGCAACTCCGCCAGAAAGTCTTGCAAGTCTATCTTCAATTTTTACAATTTCATAGTTGTCATTTTCTTCATTTAAGTTTTCTCTTAAAATACCGACAAGTTTTGAAATTTCTATCATATTTGAATTTCCACCAATAATAACGGTTTTATCTTTATAAACTTTAATAAGTGATGCTTGACCAAGGTCGCTGAGTTTTGTGTCTTTTAACTCGTAATTTAAGTCTTTAGATATAAATGTTGCACCTGTTAAAAGGGCAATATCTTCTAAAAACTCTTTTTGTTTCTCTCCAAACGATGGAGATTTTACAGCAACAGAGTTAAAACTGCCACGAAGAGTATTAATTGCAAGAGTTGAAAGTGCTTCACCCTCTACATCTTCGGCAATAATTAAAAGTGGTCTTGATGATTGCATAATCTCTTCAAGAAGTGGCAAAATATCGTTTATGTTAGAAATCTTTTTATCGGTAACTAAAATGTAAGCATTTTCTAGATTTGCAAAATTTGAGTTTTGTTGAATCATATATGGTGAAATGTATCCACGGTCAAACTCTATACCTTGAGTAAGTTTAAGTTTTGTCTGAGAGGTTTTTGATTCTTCAATTGTGATAACTCCATCTTTGCCAACCTTTTTAAATGCTTCAGCAATAAGTTTTCCTATTTCTTCGTTTCCTGCAGAAATACTTGCTACTTGTTCGATTTCTAATTCACTTGATACAGGTTTAGAGATTAATTTTAAATGATTTACAGCAATATTAATTGCTTTTTCCATTCCATTACGAACAATTATAGGATTTGCACCACTTGTTATATTTTTTAAACCATTTAAAACCATATTTGAAGCCAAAATACAGGCAGTAGTTGTTCCATCACCGGCTAAATCGTTGGTTTTTATTGATACTTCTTTAATTAGGTTTACTCCCATATTTTCAAAAGGGTCTTCAAGTTCAATTTCTTTTGCGATAGATACACCATCATTTGTGATTAATGGAGTAGTGTATTTTCTATCTAGAACAACATTTCGCCCCTTTGGCCCAATTGTGATTTTAACTGCATCGTTAATAATATTTATTCCTTTTTTCAAAGATTCTCTTGCTTCTTCACCAATTTTTATAATTTTTGCCATAACTATTCTCCTTCAAATACTCCTAAAATATCGCTTTGTCTAAGAATAATGTATTCTTTTTCATCACATTTAAAGTTTGTTGCACCATATTTATTATAAAGAACCTTGTCTCCAATAGATACGAGCATTTGTGTTTTTGTTCCTTCAAAAATCTCTCCATCTCCAACTGCAACAACTTTTCCATAAAGTGGCTCATCTCCAACACTTTCAGGAATAATAATTCCAGATTTTGTTTTGTTTGATTTATCTAATTTTTTTATAACAACTCTATCAAACAATGGTTTAAAATTCATTTTATCTCTCCTTATGATTTAATTATATGTAATTACTTTTAGTTTATAACTTACGATTTTTATGTTTTTTGTCAAAATTTTGTTAGATTAGTCATAAAGTTAAAGTATACAACCTTATGATAAAATGGAGGAAATATAAATTGCAAGATTTACTGACACACAAAAATCATAAAAAAAGAGTAATAATTATTATAAGTATCGCAAGTTCTTTTATATTTTTATTTTCTATGATAATGGTTTCATTTTTTGCTTATTCTAAAAATAAAAGAAAGTATTTTGAAGAAAAAAAATTATATTTAGTCTATGCTTGTAAGAGTTTAAAGAAAAGTGAAGTGAGTGTTAATCAAAAAAAAATTAAGGATTTAGGTGGTGCAGGAAATATTTATAAAAATAAGGATTTTTATTATTTGATTGTGTCAGTTTATACAAATAAAAAAGATGCTGAAGAAATAAAAAATAATGTAAAAAATAATTTTAAAGAGGCAGATGTTTTAACTTTGAATATAAAGAAATATTCAAGAAAAGATATTGATTTATTAAAGACTAATAGTAATTGTATTAATTTTATTAAAATAGTAGACGCTTTTAATGAAGAATTTATAGAAAAACAATTATTGTTTTTGTCAGGATTAATTACTGTAAGAGATATTTCAACTTTTTTGATTGAGAAAAGAATAAAAGTTGAAACATTTATAAATAATTTTAATTCAAAAGATGAACCGTTGTTTGAAAAAGTTTTTATTTATGAAAATATGGCACTTATGTATTTGACAAACTTTTTGGATAAATTTTTTGAATCAACAAAAAAAGATTCTTTAATTTGTGACATTGCTGTAAATATGGCAATTTTACAGTTTGAAATGAGCAATAATTTGTAGATAATAATTTTTTTTTGTAAAAATTATTTGATTTTTGTATAAAATATGTTAAGATAAGATTTGAAAGAGGTGTATTATGGGATTAATTAATTGGATTATTAATGGTGCCGGTTTTGAATCAGATGAAACATATACAAGTCCTGAAGAGAAGCAAAAATATTATGAAGAAAAAATGAGGCAAAAAGAAGAAAAAAGAAATAAAAAACTTGAAAAGAAAACTAAGAAAACTAAAAAAGAACAAACAGTTGTGCCTCAAAAACAAGCAGAACCTGTAAAGAAAAATAATGCTGATTCTTATTTTGAAAATCCTGATCAATATAATACAGTTAAATATGATAAACCTGTCAATGATTATGGTTTAAATTCATCAAATGTTGGTGGTTATGGAACTCAAAATGTAGAAATTGTAAATCCAACAAGATATGAAGATGCAAAAATTGTAATTAATTTTTTAAGACAAGGCGAATCAATTATGCTTAATTTAAATAAAATGGAAGAAGATGCACAAAGACTTCTTGATTGCATAGGTGGTGCTGTTTTAGCATTAAATGCTAACTTAAGAAGAGTTGATTCTAATATATTTTTAATAACTCCAAAGGGCTTTAATA
Source organism: Clostridia bacterium (assembly GCA_017452165.1). GTDB lineage: Bacteria > Bacillota > Clostridia > Christensenellales > UBA1242 > RGIG1681. The sequence continues at coordinate 10,458 of JAFTMY010000037.1, forward strand.
TTAGAGTTAGTGAAGAAAAATAGTGAATTTAAAGTTTAAGGCATAAAGATTGATATAATCAAAATTTATGTCTTTTATTTTTTAGAAATAACATTAAATTATAAAAGTTTTAATTGACAAAATAATAAATTATATTAAACTAAAAACAAGGAGAAAAATTATGTTTAAAAAATTTGTAATTGCTTATGACCATAGAGTTGATTTAAAGTATATTGAAAAGATTAAAGAAGTTTTAACCAACAAACAAATAGAAGTTTTGGTTTTTGAAGATGATGGTGAAACTAATGATTATCCAATTCTTGCTGAAAATGCTCATAAAATGTATTTAGAAAATGGTGCAGATGGTATGATTTTATTATGTGGAACAGGAATTGGTATGAATATTGTTGCAAATAAATTTAATGGTATTCGCTCGGTTCTTGCTACAAGCGAAGCAGAAGCACACTTTGCTCGTCGCCATGAAGATGCTAACTGCTTAGTTTTTGGTGCAGGTTATGCTGATGATAAGTATGAAGTAAAACTTTGTAAGAGAAAAATGGGCAGAATGATAGAGGCTTTTGTTGATGGTGAGTTTGAAGGTGATAGACACATTAGAAGACTTAATCAAATTAAAGATATTGAAAATAAATAAATTTTAATAAAAAATATGAAACTATACAAAAAATGTATAGTTTTTATTTTTATAAAATAAAAGAATTTTGATAAAAATGAAAATATCTTTACATTTGGTATTGAAAAAATTTTTATCATTTGATATAATAATGCTGTATAATTATAACTAGGGGAAGATGATTTTATGTATTTATCAAATTCTTTAGATGAGCAATATAGAAATAAATCTTTTATCGTTGTTGATGAAGAAGAGTTTACTGATGAAGATGTTGCTAATATAAAAAGTCAAATAGAAGATATGTCTGATGCAAGAATTGTTATGGAAAGACATATTGCTTTAAAAAGCCCTGAAATGTTTAAAAAACTTTGCAAGGCTTTTCCTGGTGTTGATTTTTTTATTAAAGTGGATGATATTGAGTATGATGTAAACTTTATGGAAAGTCAGGTTTTTGATAGAGAAGAGATGAATAAGTTGTTTGAAAATAATGGCATTATCACTGAAAATGGCTCAAATCTTTATCTTCTTGGTTATACTTATGGAGATGACCCTCGTGGTAGAGAAAATAGGATTCCTTTTTCTAAAGTTATTCAAGCAAACGCAAGAATGAATAACTGGGTTGAAAAGATAAAAAAGGCAAAAGTTGATGGTAAGTCGCTTACTCCTTTTGAAAAATATTTATATGCTTATCAAATTGTTACTCAATTTAAGTATACTGAAGACCAAATCTTTGAAGCAAGAGATATTTCAAGAGTATTATCTAGTAAATTCATTGTTTGTGCAGGATATTCATCTATTTTGTCTGAACTTTGTAGAAGAGTAGGAATTGTATGTAAAAGACAATATATTAAAGCGCATAATACTGGTAATAAACATCTAGATGAATGTTCAGTAAATCACGAAGGTTGTATTTTCTACTTAAAAGATAAAAAATATGGTATTGATGGATTTTTCTATACAGACCCAACACTTGATTCTTATGATTCAAGCATTGAAGAGGATACATCAATCACATTTTCTTGTATTGACCCAGTTGAATATGAAGAACTCTATGATAATGAAGAACATATGGTTATTGATGAAGATTCAGACTTCTCAAACTTCTATTTTCTTAGAGATGCAAAGGCTATTCCTTATGAAAAAACTTTTGCAGAGAGTGAAACAATGTTAGATGATATTTCTAACGCACTCAAAAATGGTTATTTTGATAATAGTTTCTCATCATTTATGACTGATAATATCTATTATTTGCCAGACCCTAACGAAAATTGGGAAGGATTTAATTCAGGTAAAGATGTCTTTGATAAAATTTATATCAATGATAAGTCTTATACAGTTGATGAAATTTCTAGTGATAAGGAACTAATGACAAGACTTGCACTAAAATTTTACTCAATTTCAGCGTTCCCTCAAGATGAGAATTATCATTGTTTAGAGGCGTTTTATAATCATAGTTTAAGCAAGTTTATACATAAGAATCATATTAGTTTAAGTGAAGAATCAAAAGAAAGTGTAATTAATACTATTGTGAATACTGCTAAAACTAATGAAGGTATTGTTAATGATGCACAGGTTCTTCTTTCTCTTGCTGATTATAATGACTTTTTGACGATTTTTAAGTGTGGAACTCGTGAAAAATTCAATGAAATAATGCATAATCCTAATAAAAAGTCACCATCTATTGATGATTATAAAAAGGCAATGGTAAATGTATATCGTGCAAATGGTCATAGTAAAGAAGAGGCTGTAAGCAAGGCTAATTTTATGGTAGGTTCATCAATTTGGGTTGCTGATTCTTATGGTTGGGGAGAAAAACAAGTAGGTAATACCTTTGCTAGTGAAGCGAAGAGAACAAAACCTATTCAAACTATTAGAAGAAAAGAAATTGAGGATTTCCTAAAAAATATAAATAAAGAAGATATTACTGTTGATTTAATTATTAAATTAATTGAAACCGAAGATATTAGTGAACTTGAAAATATAGGTCTTCCTTCAAGCATTTATGAAAAAGAAGAACCAGCAGATATTAATGATAAAGATATGTCTAAGAAGAGGGCTAAATTTAATAGTTCAAAAGGTGCTTATTTAGAGAATACAGAAGATTTTTTGGCATAAAAAATGAAAATTTATTAAATAATAAATAAATTAAATAATAAAGGGGGTCTTATATGAACGAAGTTCAAAATATGTTGCAAAGATCAGGCATTTATGTCGATATTACAAAGATTATAACTGCCTATGATAAGTCTTTGGAAGTTGAAAAAGATGATATTTTTTGCGTGCAAGACCCATCTTCTAAAGAAGATAAAAAATTTAGTGTAACAAAATATATGGAGGCGAGAAAACTCTATGATTCAGGTGAACTTCAATCTGAAATTAGAGAACTTGCTAAAAAGATTAGTCAGCATAGATATATTATCTCTAAAAATCGTGAAAAAGATAGAGAAAGCCTTGAGTTTTTAAGGTCTAAAAGTGAAAAAATTAGAAGTTGCATTTGCTATATTGATACAAAAAAGGAATGGAATAATATTATTAGTGATAGTTATCCTAATAGAAATACAGGTTCTTATCTTCATAGCCTTAATCATTTTGTCGATATTTATAAAAATTTAGCAGATACTATGGAAAAAACTTGTCAAAGACATTTAGGTGATAAACATTTTGCTGAAAAACTAAATGATATGCTTGAAGCAGATATGAAAAAAACCGACGTTACTGCTGACCAAGGTAGGGAAGATTATCAATTTGCACTTAAAACTAGAAGTAAGTTTGTTGGTGTGCTTCAAAAATATCAAGATAGATATCTTGAAAATTCAAACGACCTTTCATCAGAACAAAGTTCTAAATGGTTGTAAAAATCAAATAAATAAAAAAAACTATTGCAAATTAGAGCAATAGTTTTTTTTTATTTATTTAATATAGTTAACAAATTTATTAAAACATAATCTTTTCTTCAACATATTTGATGAGTTCATCAACTGTCATTCTAACTTGTTCCATTGTATCACGGTCACGAACAGTAAATGTCTCATTTTCAAGTGTTTCAAAGTCTATTGTAATAGAGTATGGTGTTCCGATTTGGTCTTGTCTACGATATCTCTTACCAATTGAACCTGATTCATCATATGTGCACATAAATCTTTTAGAAAGTTTTTTGTAGATTTCTCTTGCTTTTTCACCTAAATTCTTTTGAAGTGGTAAAACAGCAACTTTGTATGGAGCGATTGCTGGGTGGAAGTGGTAAACAATTCTTGTATCACCACCTTCAAGTGTTTCTTCATCATAGAATTCGCAAAGAACTGCAAGAGTAAGTCTGTCAGCACCGATTGAGTATTCTACATCATGTGGAATATATTTTTCGTTTGTCATTGGGTCGATATAGAAGAGGTTTTTACCTGAATATTCTTGGTGTTGAGCAAGGTCATAATCAGTTCTATAATGAATACCATTAAGTTCGTTCCAACCAAATGGATATTTAAAGATAATATCACAAGCAGCCTTAGCATAAAAGGCGAGTTTTTCGTGGTCTTTGTAGTTTAAGTGTTCTTTGTTGAATCCAAGGTCAAGAAGGAAATCCATTGCTTCTTTTTTGTATTCTTCATAATATTTGAAGCCTTGTTCTTCATTTTTACAGAACCATTGATGTTCCATTTGTTCAAATTCGATTGTTCTAAATGTGAAGTTTCCTGGTGTGATTTCATTTCTAAATGCTTTACCAATTTGACCAATTCCGAAAGGAACTTTTGCTCTTGCTGTTCTTTGAACATTGAAAAAGTTTACAAATTCACCTTGAGCAGTTTCTGGTCTAAGATAAATAACATCATTTGAATCTCCTGTAATATCACGGCTTGTTTGGAACATTAAGTGGAATTGACGAATTGGTGTCCAGTTGAAATTTCCACAGATAGGGCATTTTACTTTATGTTCGTTAATGTATGCTTCCATTTCTTCATTTGTCATAGCATCAACATCAGTTTCGCCCTTAGAGTATGCTTCAATTAAGTTATCGGCTCTCATTCTTGCTTTACATGATTTACAATCCATCTTTGGGTCGGTAAATGATGCAACGTGTCCAGATGCTTCCCAAACTTTAGGATTCATCATAATAGCAGCATCTACACCATAACTGTTTTCAGATTCTTGAATAAATCTCTTCCACCAAACTTTTTTAATGTTGTTTTTAAGTTCAACACCTACTGGACCATAATCCCAAGTGTTAGCAAGTCCATCATAGATGTCAGAGCCAGGGTAAACAATACCTGTTGTTTTACAATGAGTAACAAGTTTTTCCATTGTAAGTTTGTTTTTTTCTTCCATAAATATTCTCCTAAAAATTTATTTTGTTTTTTAGCCAAAACAAAAGGCCTAATCTTGCCGTTAGTAAAAAATAATAATGTAAAAAATTATTAAATTTACTAAGGGACGAGAGATTAGACCCGTGGTTCCACCCTTATTAGCAGAAAAATCTGCTCACTTCATTAAATTGCTCCAAAGTGCCTTCATAATTACTGCTTTATTTCTTTTCACCAACCAGAAACTCTCTAAAAAGCGACATAACTACTACTTTTCTTTTTCAACGCAAATACATAAAGTATTATAATAAATTATAAAAAAATTGTCAATTCATTTATAAAATTAATTGCTACTAAATTTATCATGGTTAACTAATTTTTCAAAATTAGTTTCAATTTGACTATTTTTATTATTGAAAATAGAACTATTAACCATAGATGTTATAAGTCTTGCCATTTCATCAGGAGATTCTTTTGCTCCTTCTTTAAGCCAGGTAATAATAACAGAGCCAAGTGCTGAAAAGTAGAAAATAGGTATATATTTTGAAGTTTTTTTCATATAGTCATTTGGTGTATTTTCTTGAAGTTTTTTAGATATTTCTAATGCGATTATATCTGATATAGAACTTGATTCAATTGAATGAATTAAGTCTTTATAGTTAATAAATCCATTAAAGAATTCTTTAATAATTGTATATTCATTACAAACATCAAGTTTTTCGATATTATTTTTTATGTTTAAAATTATTTTGCCAAAGCCTTTTAATGTTAAATCTTCCTTTGAACTAAAACTTCTATAAAAAGACATTCTTGAAACACCTGCTTTTGTGCAGATTTCACAAACGGAAATTTTATCATAATGTTTTTTAGAAAGTATTTGCATATATGCTTGATAAATATATTCTTGTATTAAATTTTGGTCTTTCATAAATAAGGCTCCTTTTGATACTATAATATAATAAACGATTTATTGTATCATTTTATTTGTATATTTTAATATTTTATTAAAAAAATTGTAACATACATAATATTTTGCTATAAATATTAAATTTTCAAGGTTTACATAGTGTTTATTGTTACAATTTTAAAAAAGTTGTAACATAATTTGTAACATTAAATTAGGAGTTAGTGTAACAAAAATTATTATAAAATTTTATAACATCTTTGTTAATTATATATAAAATTAATTTGTTACAAAAAATGCTGTAAAAGTCTTTATAAATTTTTATTTATAAAGTATAATAGAAATATTAATTTTATGGGAGATATTATGATTGAACTTAAAAATATAAAAAAATACTATAAAATGGGTGATGATATTGTCAAAGCACTTGATGATATATCTTTAACTATTAATGATGGTGAGTTTGTTTCAATCATAGGTCCTTCAGGTTCAGGAAAATCAACACTGATGAATATTATGGGTTGTTTAGATAAAGTTACAGAAGGTGAATACTTTGTCGATGGCACTGAGATTTCAAAATTTTCAGAAAAACAACTTGCTTTTCTTCGTAATAAAAAAATGGGCTTTATTTTTCAAGGTTTTAATCTTCTCCAAAATTTAAATGCTTATGAAAATGTTGAACTTCCACTTATTTATCAAGGAATTTCTAATCAAGAGAGAAAAAAGATAGTTTTGGAATCGTTAAATGCTGTTGGTATGAGCGATAGAATAAAACATAAACCTAATGAACTTTCAGGTGGTCAACAACAACGTGTTGCTATTGCTAGAGCGCTTGCAACTAAACCTATGTGTATTTTAGCAGATGAACCAACAGGTAATCTTGATTCAAAAACAGGCGAAGAAATTATTAAAATTTTAAAACAATTAAATTATAAAGGAACTACTGTTGTGGTAATTACTCATAATGAAGAAATTACTAAATATTCAAATAGAATTATTAGAATTTATGATGGTAAAATTGAATCTGATGAATTGAATCAAAATTCTGTGGAAATAGAAATAAAAGAAGATATTTTTTCTAGTGATTTAGAAGAAAATAAAAGTGAAAATTTTGCGAACAATGAAAATGAGTTTGAAAAAATTAATGAAAGTATAAATAATGAAAATCTCTCAGAAGAATTATTAAAAATTGATAATAATGGTGATGACTTAAAAACAGATATAATTTCAGTTGATAATGAGTTTAAATCAAGTGATTTACTTGGTTTAGATAAATCTAAAAACGTTGATATTAATGATAATTTGCACATTGTAAAAGGTAATAAAATTTTGATTAAATCAAAAAAATCCCAACAAAGTAAGGAGGAGAAATAGTTATGCATTTTATGCAATCTATTAAAATGGCTTGTAAATCACTTTGGACTAATAAAATTAGAAGTTTTTTAACAATGCTAGGCATCATAATTGGCGTATTTTCAATTTCTTTGCTTATTACCGTAACTCAAAGTTTTTCAAATGTAATTATTTCATCTATTAGGACAAAAAGTACACTTTCTATTATGCTTAATATTTCAGATAAACTTACAAATAAAAATGCTAATAATATTATTTCTAATGTTCAACCTAAAGATAAAAATGTAAATGATTATTTTGATTATACCTTAATTTCTGCTACAACTTCTCTTGTTGCAAATGATTCTTTAGAGTGCTTTGATGGTGATATGATTGCAGATTTTTTAACTGCTGATAGAATTTATACAATGGAAGATTTTGAAAATTATGATTCTATGACACCTGAAGAGCAGGCGATAGTTAAACTTTTACTTATGAAAAAGAAGGGTTCATTAAAGGCTAATGTTTATGATATTGATGAAAAATTTAGAGATATTTACGATTTTAAATATCAAGGTGACTATTTAAGTGGTTCAAATGATATTTTAGTTGATAGAATTTTTATTGATACTTATTTTGGAACAAATGTTTCAAATGAAGAAGCAGTTGGTAGAGTGATTACTCTTGGTGTAACAAATTATACAAATATAAAATTAATATATAAAGAACCTTTAAAAGAATTTAAAATCAATTCAATAATGAGTATGATTACTAAAGAATACGAAGTTGAAACAGGTAAAGATTTAGATGGTAATCCTATTAAAAATAAAGTAAGTTTAAGTATTTTAAATAACGAAGATGGAACAAATTATACTTATACAGAAGTTCAAAATGAAGATGGCTCAAAATCTTATGAATTATCTATAAATGTTGATATTATAAAGTATTTTACAAATGATGATTTAAAAGAGTTGTTTAATGAAAAATCAAAAGAACCACAATATGCTCATTTATTTAAAGATTCTGAAATGTTTTTAAAAGATATTTATGAAAAAGATGATACAAAAGAATTTAAGATTGTAGGAGTTGTTGATGATTCTAATAATAGTCTTATAACAGATGTGTTTAAGGTTCAAGAACTAGATAAAAAAGAGGGTAGTTCAAGTGAAGAAAAAGAATCTGTGGTAAACACTTTTATGAAAAATATGAATTCTTCGAGGGGAAATTGTTATTTGCTTCTTGATGATTCAAATGCTAAGTGTCTTTATCAAGATAAAGAACTTACTAAAGATAAAACTATTGTTTCTCTTGCTTATTTTAAGTATAAAAGTGAAGATGTTATGGCTTCTAGCACAGCAAACTTAATTGTTTCTTTTGTAACTTCTGGTTATGGGTTTATGTCTGAGTTTGTTTTAGTTTCATTTAACACAGTGGCTAATATTGTTTCAAATATTATGGAAATTTTAACCGTTCTTTTATTGGTTATTTCTTTTGTTTCTCTTTTAGTTGGTGGAATTGGTATTATGAATATTATGCTTGTTTCAGTTTCAGAAAGAACTAAGGAAATTGGTATTAGAAAGGCAATAGGTGCTAGAAAATCAAATATTTTAATTCAATTTTTGATTGAATCATTATTTATTTCATTGGTTGGTTGTGTTTTTGGTTTGATATTCTCAGGAATTGGAATTTTAATAATTTCAAGCATTGTAGAGTTTACTCTTATTATGCCACTTTGGGTTATTTTAATGAGTGTAGGTTTTTGCTTGTTTATTGGTCTTGCTTTTGGAATGTTTCCAGCAATTAAGGCAAGTAATATGCAACCTATTGATGCTCTTAGAAGAGAATAGTTTGATGTATCGGAATAATAAAAAGTTGTTTTATTATTCCTTTTTCATCTATTTTTAGATAATATGTAAAAGTTTATAGGTGGTAAATTTATGGAAGTTGTTGTTGAACTTGGAATTTTACTTGATGGTGATTTAGATTACTATCAGGATTTGCTTGAAAAAGCAGGTGCTGAAAATGAATTTAATTGTGAAACTCATGATAGATACTGGACTAATAAAACTTATGATGAACTCTCAAAAATGACTGAAAATCAAATAAAAATGTCTTGTATTAGAGTGCGTGATTGTAATGGGATTGGTGGAACAAAATTAAAACCTAAAAAAGGTGGTTTATTTAAAAAAGTTATCTATGATGTAGATAATTTATTTTTGTATGACAACACAAGAAAAAAACGTGAAAAAATGGATAAAAAACAGTGGAAAGAATTGGTTTCAGTTATTGAAAATAATGGTTGGTACGAAATTTTCGATACTTTTAAAACAGATTTTCAATATGTAATTGGAGATATGAAAAGTAGAATTCAACTTCAAGAAATTGACAATATTGGACTTGTTTTATATTATGATAATCCAGATTATTATACGATGCCAGCAGACCTTCAATGGAAGTCTTTGGTAGATGAACTTAATTCTTATGGTTTTAATTTAAGACATGATGAGCAAGGAATTGATAAACTTAGAACATTGCTTCTAGGCTATGATTGTTATAGTTATAACCAAAATGGTTAAAATTTCTAAAATAATGTTAAAAATTATATAAATATGATAAAATAGATATACTAGGAAAATTTTTATGAGTAATAGTGATAAAAAATTTGAGTTGGTGTCAAAATATGCACCTACAGGCGATCAACCTCAAGCAATTGAAAGTTTGGTTGAAGGGTTAAATGATGGGCTTAGAACACAGGTTTTGCTAGGTGTAACAGGCAGTGGCAAAACTTTTACTATGGCAAATATTATTGAGAAAGTTCAAAGACCAACACTTGTTATTGCTCATAATAAAACTCTTGCTGCTCAACTTTGCAATGAGTTTAGAGAGTTTTTTCCCAATAATGCAGTTAATTATTTTGTTTCTTACTATGATTATTATCAGCCAGAAGCATATATTGTAAGTTCTGACACATACATTGAAAAAGACCTAAGTATTAATGATGAAATTGATAAACTTAGACACTCGGCGACTTGTTCGCTATTTGAAAGACGAGATGTAATTATTGTTGCGTCTGTTTCATGTATCTATGGTTTAGGTGAACCTAGCGAGTATCATAAAATGGCAATATCACTTAGACCTCAAATGGAAATTTCGAGAGATAAAGTTATTGAAAAATTAGTTGAAAATCAATATAAGAGAAATGATATTGATTTTGTGCGTGGAACTTTTAGGGTTCAAGGAGATACACTTGAAATTTTCCCAGCAAACTCAAGTGAATACTCGGTTAGAGTTGAATTTTGGGGTGATGAAATCGATAGAATTTGTGAAATTGAAGCAGTTTCAGGGCATGTTGTTTCAACGCTTGAGCATATTGCAATTTATCCTGCATCTCACTATGCTGTTGGTAGTGAAAAAATGGAAAATTGCCTTAAAAATATTGAGAAAGATATGATAAGTGAAGTTGCTGAAATGGAAGCAAAAGGCAAGATTTTAGAGGCAGAACGATTAAAACAACGAACAAGTTATGATATTGAAATGATGCGAGAAATTGGATATTGTAACGGAATTGAAAATTACTCGAGATATTTTGATGGTAGAAATCCAGGAGAAACACCATATACTCTTATGGATTATTTTCCTGACGATTTTTTAGTTTTAATTGATGAAAGTCATATGACTCTTCCACAAATTCATGCTATGTATAATGGAGATAGGTCAAGAAAAAATGCTTTAGTTGAATATGGTTTTAGACTTAAATCTGCTTATGATAATAGACCACTTAAATTTGAAGAATTTGAATCAAAATTTCATCAACTAATTTGTGTATCGGCAACTCCTGCAAGTTATGAAATGGAACAACAAGACAATATTGCTGAGCAAATTATTAGACCAACGGGTTTAGTAGACCCTGAAGTTGTGGTAAAACCTGTAAAAAATCAAGTTGATGACCTTATAGATGAACTTTATAAGACTATTGAAAGTGGTGGAAGATGTTTAGTTACAACGCTAACTAAGAAAATGGCTGAAGAATTATCTAAGTATTTGACTGAAAAAGGAATAAAAACAACATATCTTCACTCTGAAATAAAAGCAATGGATAGAATTACTGTTATTAATAAACTTAGAAGTGGTGAAAGTGATGTAATAGTTGGTATAAATCTTTTAAGAGAGGGTTTAGATTTGCCAGAGGTTAAACTCGTTGCTATTCTTGATGCAGATAAAGAAGGTTTTTTGCGTAGCACTGGTGCGCTTATTCAAACTATTGGTAGAGCAGCGAGAAATGCTGAGGGTAGGGTTGTAATGTATGCAGATGTTATGACTGATAGTTTAAAAAGGGCAATAGATGAAACTAATAGAAGAAGAGAAATTCAAATTGCTTATAATAAAGAGAATAACATTATACCTAAAACAATTATTAAAGATATAAAAAATACTTTAAAAATTACTAATAAAGAAAATGCAAACGATAAACTTAGACCAGAGGATATAACCAAAAAGATAGAGAGTTTGACTGCACTTATGAATGTTGCTGTGAAATCATTAGACTTTGAAAAGGCAATTGTGCTTAGAGATGAGATTGCTAATCTTAAAGCAAAACAAGAGGGAAAAATTATAAAAAGAGAAGAAAAAATTGAAAAAGTTAGAGAAAAAGTTTATGAGAGAACTAGAAAGTCTAGTAAAAGTAAATAATTAATCTAACCTATATAAATGCTTATAAAATAAGGTGTTATGAGTGACATAATACTATAAATTAGAGGTTAAAATGGACGATTTTATAAAAATTATTGGAGCAAGAGAAAATAACTTAAAAAATGTAAGTTTAACAATACCTAGAAATAAACTTGTAGTCTTTACTGGACTATCAGGAAGTGGTAAAAGTAGCCTTGCATTTGATACAATATTTGCAGAAGGACAAAGAAGATATATGGAGTCTTTGTCTTCTTATGCAAGACAATTTTTAGGACAAATGAAAAAACCTGATGTTGACCAAATTGATGGATTATCTCCTGCAATTGCTATTGACCAAAAGACAACTTCTTCAAATCCTAGGTCAACAGTTGCGACAGTAACTGAAATTTATGACTATTTAAGACTTTTATTTGCTAATATTGGTGTTCCTACTTGTATACATTGTGGAAAACCTATAAATGCTCTTTCAGTTGATCAAATAGTTAGACTTGTTATGGACTGTGAAGAAGGGACAAAATTAATGATTATTGCTCCTGTTATTCGTGGAAAAAAGGGAGAATACAGAGAATTATTTGAAGATTTTAGAAAAAAAGGATTTGTTAGAGTTAAAGTTGATGGCGAAGTAAAAACTCTTGATGAGGAAATAATTTTAGAAAAAAATAAAAAACATAATATATCAGTTGTTATTGATAGATTGAAAAATTCAGAATCTATAAAGGTGCGTCTTGGTGAGAGTATTGAGACGGCTTTAAAAATTGCTAATGGGCTTGTAATTGTAGATTTTAACGGCAATGAGGTGCTTTACTCAAATAAACATAGTTGCCCTGATTGTGCATTTTCTTTTGATGAAATTTCATCAAGATTATTCAGTTTTAACACACCAATAGGTGCTTGCCCTGACTGCTCAGGTCTTGGAACTAAAAATACAATTGAAGAAGATTTGATTGTTAAAAATTGGGATTTATCGTTAGAAGATGGTGCTATTTCACAACTTGGCTGGGGTGATTATGGTTTTGGTGGTATGGTTTTTAGGACAATATCTGAAAAATTTAATTTTAGATTAGATACACCACTAAAAGATATACCTAGAGAAGCACTTGATATGCTGTTTTATGGTTCAAATGGCGAAAAACTTGACTATGTAACAAAATACTATGATACTTGGTCAGGAAAATTTAATGGAATTATACCAAATTTATATAAAAGATACGAAACAGCAGGAAATTTCACTAAAAGTGAGATTGAAAAGTATATGGTTACAAAACCATGTAAAACTTGTCAAGGAAAAAGACTAAATCCTCAGGCACTTGCTGTTAAAATTGATGGAAAATCAATTATAGATGTAACTGACCTAAATGTGCTAAAAATCAAGGATTGGATAGAAAATTTAAAACTTTCTGAGAAGGAAAAGGCAATATCAAATAGTATTTTTAAAGAAATTAATGCAAGAGTTCAATTTTTAATCAATGTTGGACTTGATTATTTGACACTTTCACGAACGGCAAGCACACTTTCTGGTGGTGAAGCGCAAAGAATTAGACTTGCAAGTCAGATAGGCAGTGGACTTATGGGTGTTTTATATGTTTTAGATGAACCAAGCATTGGTCTTCATGCAAGAGATACTAATAAATTAATTGCAACCCTTAAGCATCTTAGAGATTTAGGTAATAGTGTAATTGTTGTTGAACATGATGAAGATACAATACGCTCAGCAGATGTTGTTGTAGATGTTGGACAGAAGGCTGGAGTTCATGGTGGAGAAGTGGTAGCAGTCGGTTCTCCTAAGGAAATTGCAAAAAATAAAGAATCTTTAACAGGTGCATATTTGAGTGGGGAAAGAAAGATACTTGTGCCAGAAAATCGAAGAGTTATGTCAGACAAAATACTTGAAATTATCGGGGCTAAGCAGAATAATTTAAAAAATATCAATGTTAAAATACCACTTGGATTATTCGTTGCTGTAACCGGTGTTTCGGGTAGTGGAAAGTCAAGTTTAATCAATGAAATCCTTTATCCGGCACTTGCAAACAAAATTAATAAATCTTATTTGCCAGAGGGAAAATATGACGAAATAAAAGGTGTAGAACACTTAGATAAAATAGTTGTAATTGACCAAAGTCCAATTGGTAGAACTCCAAGAAGTAATGCTGTAACTTATACAGGAGTATTCTCTGCCATTAGAGAACTTTTTGCAAGTGTTCCTGAAGCAAAAGCAAAAGGTTATAGCGCAGGTCGATTTAGTTTCAATGTAAAAGGTGGTAGATGTGAAACTTGCTCGGGTGATGGTGTGCTTAAAATTGAAATGCACTTTTTACCTGATGTTTATGTTACTTGTGATGAATGTAAGGGTAAAAGATATAATAGTAACACCTTAGAAGTAAAATATAAGGGTAAAACTATCAGTGATGTTTTAAATATGACAGTTGAAGATGCTTTAGAATTTTTCTATAACTTGCCAAGTATTAGAAATAAACTTCAAACACTTTATGATGTGGGGCTTGGATATATTACGCTTGGTCAGCCAGCAACAACACTTTCTGGTGGGGAAGCACAAAGAGTAAAACTTGCAACAGAATTGTCAAAAAGACCAACTGGTAAAACAATTTATATTTTAGATGAACCTACAACAGGTCTTCATTCATACGATATAGAAAAACTTGTTTCAATACTTCAAAGACTTGCTACTGGTGGCAATAGTGTTGTTGTTATTGAACACAACCTTGATTTAATCAAGGTTGCCGATTATATTATCGACATTGGCCCTGAGGGTGGAGATAATGGTGGAACTATTGTTGCTACTGGAACTCCTGAAGAGATTTCTAAAATTAATAAGTCTTATACAGGTAATGCCTTGAAACCTTATTTGAAATAAATTATGAAAATAATTAGTTAATAAATAAAAAATAAATGAAATTATCACTATTTTAGTCTTAATTTCATCTTTTATTGATTAAATTTATAAATTAATTTATTAAAAACATTGAATTGTTAAAAATAATGTGATATAATATACACAAATATGTTTAAAAGTTTCTAATAGGGGGCTTTGTTATGAAAAGATTTATATTATTTATTCTTACCATTGCATTACTTGGTGGCATTGGTTATACTGGCTATGTAATTTTTAGTTCAAAAAATATTTCTAAGGTTGAAATTGAGGGTAATGTTCAAACAATTTATTTGTTAAATGAAACTGATACTCCTGATTTTCAAGATGCAAAACTTAAAATCACTTACAAAAGTGGCGATGTAAAATATCTTGATATGGCAACAATTGGTGAAAAAATCACTGTTGACAACTTTACAACATCACTTGAAGCAAGTGAAACTATGAAAATTACATATAAATCACAACTTATTACTATTGATTATAAGGTTATTAAATCTGGACTTTATTATATGAGTTTTAAAGAATCAACAACTTCAACTGGAAGCAAATCTACTCAAAGATATACTATTTCTAAAACTCAAAATTTTTATAATTTAGGTGAAGATGGTGTTTTAAAATATTATCATTATGATGGAAATAAAGGTAAGTGGTTTTTGTATGATGGAAAATATTTAAAAAATTATAAGTATGAAATAGTAAATGATAAGGTTAATATTTATCTTGGTAGTGATAAACCATCTTATGGTCTTCAAGCAGAAGCAGTTAATGGTGAAATTGTTGTAACTTCAACAAATTACTTATATGATGGTGAGTTCCAAACTGGTAAAAATGTCTTTGGTTTTACTCAATATCAAATGAAAGATAATATAGAAATTACTTCAGCAAAACTTTATAGTGATAACTTTATTACTAATACAGATGTGTCTTCAGAAGAATATTTATCTTTCGTAGCAGGTGATAATTTAGACACTTCAAGTAATAGATTATACATAAAAGTTAACTATTCAAGTCCATTAATTTATACTGCGTCAGCATCAAATCCTACTCAAATGATTAATATGCTTGGCGAGGTTTATGTTGTTTTAGATAATTCTATGACAAATAATACACTTATGACAGCACTTGTTCGTCCTTATATTTCTACTTGTTATGTGTATTATGAGACTTGGACATTACCATTTAGTTACATTGTAGTTCCATAATTTTGTGGTTAATATAAAAGCAACAAGAGTATGTTAAATTCAATATAAACATACTCTTTTTTTTGTGATAAAATTTAAAGAATTGGGTTGTTTTATAACTTAAATAAAAATTTTAACTATATATAGTTAAATTATTAAAGAAGAATAAAAATAAATTGTGTGCAGATACTAAATAAAAAAAATAGTTATTAATAAAAATAATTCGACAAAATTATATAAAATTAAGCATTATTGTTGCAATTGATACTGATTTGTATTATAATATCTATACTATATTTGTTTTAGGAAGTAAAAAATGTATCCAATTATTATTTTTGTGGCATCAATTTTGGTTATATGCCTTTCTTTATTGTGTTTTCATAAAAAAACTGATGACAAATTTAATAAGTTTTTAAAAATATTTACAATAACATTTTGTGCTATTGGTTTTTTTAGATTTTTTTTATCAGATTCATTTGTTTTTGTTATAAATGGTGCAAGTTTTAACGGCACATATTATGATGTTACCGATGTTCTACAAACTGTTCTTCGTTGGGGATATTACTTAAATTATGTAATACTTCCAATGGCTATTTTTTTTGATAGTAGACTTTTTAAAAATATTGCTTGCTATGTTTGTTTGTTTTTCTCATTACTTTCAGCAGTATTTTTTAATAATTATATGGAATATTTTTTATCTCCAAAAGGTCAAGGACTTCATTTATATGACTGGTTTAGATATTTCTATTTTATTTTAGAACTTGTGATGGCGATTTCGATTCCTGTTATTATGCAGGTTCGTCAAAAATATTTCTTTAATTATTTAGATAAAAAAGAGTGGGCTAATTTCTTAATTTCGTTACCATTTATTGTAATTGCATTGATGCCAGCATATGTCCCACAATCATTAATTGGTTATTCATCTCTTATTCCAACAGTTGGTTCGGTGTATCATATTGGTTGGATAACCTTATCTGTTGTTTTAATAGTAGTGTTTTATCATATTTTTAGATTTAAAGATTATAAAACAAGATATATGTTTTGTGTTTTTTTAACTTTAGCATTGTTTTTCCATTATAATTCCATTTTCTTAATGGGTATTACAATACCTCGTTTACCAATTCAACTTTGTAATTTAGCGGCTTATATTTATATAATTACTATTCCATTTAAACTTAAAAGAACTTTTCAGTTCAGTTATATTGTAAATATTGCAGGTGCTATAGTTGCTTATGTTGTTTCAGACTTCTCAGGTGGTGCTTTTGGTTTTTGGAATATGCACTTTGTTTATGAACATACCTTTGTTTTAATGGTGCCTGCTCTTACAATGGCGTTAAGAGTTTTCCCAAGAGTTGAGAAAAAGTCACTTAAATATGCATTTATTGGTTTTTCAATATACTTTATTTTATGTTGGATAACCGGAACAATTTTAAATGGGTTTTCAGATAAAATTGGAACAACTGTAAACTACTTTTTTATGTTCGACCTTAAAAAAGCCTTTGGTTTTTTCCCGTTTTTAACTTTTTCGGGAAATTATTATATTGAAATTGGTAGATTTATAATTTATCCTGTGGTTTCTCTTATAATTTATGTGGCATTTTCAATACTTTATTTGTTATTTTATGGATTTACTAGATTTATGTATAAATATGAAGATGACCATATTGAACTTAGAAAATCGGGAATAGATTTATTAGAAAAAATGACAAAAAGGAAATTTAATATTCCTAGAGATTTCCAAAAAACTAATGAGTAGGAGAAAATAGTCGTGTTAGTAGAAATTAAAAACTTAACTAAAAGTTATGGTAATTCGCAAGTAAAAGCAGTTGATGATTTATCAATTTCTTTAAATTCGGGTGAAATTTATGGTTTCCTTGGCTCAAATGGTGCAGGTAAAAGCACTACAATTAAGTGTTTAGTTGGAATTTATCCTTTTAATTCAGGTGATATTTTAGTCGATGGTGTTTCAATAAAATCAGACCCACTTAGCGCTAAAAAATTAATAGGTTATGTTTCAGATAATCACGCAGTTTTTGAGAGACTCACAGGTAGAGAATATGTAAATCATATAGCAAACTTGTATAATGTAAAAGTTGAAGATATGCAATCTCGTTGTGATAAACTTCTTAAAATATTTAACCTTGAAAAACACTTTGATAAGCCAATTAAGAACTATTCACATGGTATGAAACAAAAAATAACAGTTATTGCAGCACTTGTTCATAACCCAAAACTTTGGGTTTTAGATGAACCATTGACTGGTCTTGACCCACAGAGCGCTTTCCAATTAAAAAAGGTTATGAGAGAACATGCAAATGAAGGAAATACTGTATTTTTCAGTTCACATATCTTAGACGTTGTTGAAAATCTTTGTGATAGATGTTGCATTATTGAGCAGGGTAAACTTAAAGGTGTTTATGATATAAATGAAATTAAAAACAATAAGCAATCGTTAGAAAAAATATTTATGAACGAAGTTTCAGAAGACTTGGAAGATGAAGGAGAGATGTAATGACAAATATTTTAAATCTTCTCAAACTTCAAATTGACAACCAAACAGATATTTTAAAGACTAAAACTCCTAAAAAAATGTTAGTAGCGCTTTTTAAAGTTGTTTTACTTTTAGCATTTTTGGTTGTTTTATCATGGTTTGTTGAATCAAAGATTTTTATACTTGGTATAAAAATAAATGCAGAACTTATTGGAATTATACTTTTAATTACACAAATTATTTCACTTCTTTTTTCAATAGGTCATATAATTAATACTTTGTATTTAAGTAAAGATAATGAAATGCTTATATGCTATCCTGTTACAGCAAATCAATTATTTATTTCAAAAATACTTCTTATTTATTTAAAAGAAATTGCTGTGAATTCAATAATTACTCTTCCAATCTTTATTTGTTTAGGATTAATGGGAAAGTTAGGTGCAAGTTTTTTTCTTTCTTTAATTATATTTTTATTAGTTTTACCAATACTTCCAATTGTTTTGGCATCATTTATTAGTATTATTGTTATGATGATTACTAAATTTTTGAAAAAACATACAATCTTAGCAATAATAACAATTTTATCGCTTGTTTCAGCCTGTATTATTTGTTACATATTACTTGTAGGTAATATTATGGAAACATTTAATATTGCAACAAAACAACTTGAAACTGTGAGAGAAATAAATAAAAATATAGAAATATTTGGTAAATATTTAGTTATTTATTATCAACTTGGGCTTGCTATGGTTAGTTTTAAAAAGTGGTATTATATTGGATTATTTATTCTTATTTGTGCTGTATTATTTATTATTACCATTTCAATTATTAAACCATTTTATTTAAAAGTTGCAATGTCTAGCATGGAAAATAGTTCTAAAACTAAATACAAACAAGGAACGTTTAAAAGTTACAATCCTTTTTTAAGTTTAGTTTATAAGGAAATGAAATGTATTTTCAGGTCTCCATCGGAAATTTTTGATTTCTTTTTGTTTACACTTCTTATGCCGTTTATTGTATTTTCCTATGACAAAATGCTTATGTCTATTACTGTAAATCAGGCAGGCGTTAATATGATTGCAGGTTCACACGTTATGGTTGTTGCAATACTTGCAATGTTATCTAATATTATTTCTGCTTCTGCTGTGTCTAGAGAAGGTCGTAATTTCTATATTTCAAAGGTTATTCCAGTTAATTATTATACACAGATTTTTGCAAAACTTACTTTTAATGTAATATTTACAATTGTTTCATTATTTGTAACAATGATTATTTCATTTTTCATTTATCCAGTATGGCAAATAATTCTTGGAACTATTGCTGTAATGTTTTTTTCAATAGGACATGCAGCGCTTAGCATTGATATGGATATTAAAAAACCAGCCAGAAACTTTGAAGGTGATGGTAAGTCTTCTAGTGTAAGTAAAAGCACAACTGCTAGTATTATATATGCTTTATTGTTTGGATTTTTAATTGGTTTTATTATTATATTAATGTCTTCTTATGAAAAAGTCGTTGTTCCTTATCTTATAATTGTTGCTATTGGACTTGTGTTTATGCTTTATAGACTTTATATTTTAGTCCTTAGAATCAATTTACAATATGATAAAATAGAAATGTAGGTGAGGTGTTATGAAGAAAACGGTAATTATAATTTTAGCCATACTACCAATATTTTTAGTTATAACAATTTCATTTGCAGGAAAAATTTTATCTTTATATCAACACATTGCCGTTGAAAAAGTTAGATTTGTAGATGAAAGTAATAAAGAATTTGAACCAGACTATATTTTAGTTTTAAGTGTGGGGGAAGAAAAACAAACAAATGTAAGAGTTTATCCAGACCTTGCATCTAATAAAAAAGTTACATATATTTCAGACAATGAGAGTGTTTGCACTGTAAATCAAGAAGGAGTGGTTAAAGGTGTTTCATTTGGAACTTCTGCAATCATTGTTAAAACTGAAGAGGGAAGCAAAACTACTATGCTTGTCGTAAAAGTAACTCAAGATAAGGTTTTAGGTGTAACTCTTTCTCATGAGACATTAGATCTAAAAATAGGTGAAAGTAAAGTATTAACTGCAACTGTAGAAGCGTATGTTGCTCTTAATAAAAAAGTAATTTTTACTTCTAATGATGAAACAGTTGCTACTGTTAATGCAAATGGAAAAGTTGAAGCGGTTGGTATTGGTCAAGCAATAATAACTGTAACAACAGAAGATGGTGGTTTTACTGATACTTGCGTGGTAACTTGTATAGAAGGTATTCCAGCACTTCAATTTGATTTATCAAATGATAGTAATTTCGTAAAAAGCGGAAAAGGATATATTGTGTATATTAAAGAAATCGACTTACTTAATTATTTAAAGTTTGACGATAAAAAGGTTGATATACAAGAAATTAAGTTCAGAATCAAGTCAGGTGGTAGTTCTGCTAGTTTAACTGGTGATAAACTAACAATAACTGGTAAGGGCATTATAACAGTTGTTGCTTATGTTGGAGAGCAAAATGATCCAACATATCAAACAGAATTACGTATGATGATTCAAGATTGATTAATAATTTAATCAAAATTTACTCAAACTAAAAAATATCAAAGGAGAAAAATATGGGGATTTTAAAGAAATTTTCTTTGCTACTTTGCTGTTTTATGATGATGTTTACATTTACAGCATGTGGTGGAGGCGAAAAAAGTTTAATTCTTTCATCAGATAAAGATTTCGCTTATCGTGGTGATGTTGTAACTTTCTCAGTAAATTTAAAAGATGAGAAAGATAAAACATACACAGTAGAAGAAGTTGTTTATGAAATTGTATCTGGTGGCGAATATGCAACTATTAGTGGAAATACTTTAACAATCAAAGATGATGCATTGCCAGGTGCTGTAGTTGAAGTTATTGCTAAAGCAGAAGAAAAAGTTTCAAATAAAGTTAAAGTTGAAGTTAATGTGCCACTTACAGACATTGTTATATCTGCAAATGGTTTAACTAACATTGAAGCAGGCGATTTTGTTCCTTTAACAATGGAACTTAATCCTGAAATTTCAAATGTTTCAAAAGATGATATTAAATGGGTAATCGTTGAAGGTGCAGATCTTTGCATTATTTCAAATGATATTCTTTTTGTAAACAAAAATGCTTCAACAAATGAAGTTATAAAAATTAAAGCTCAATCTAACACCTTATCAAGTAATGTTTTAACATTTACTGTTGGTTATGCTCTTGAAAAGATTGAGTTAGATGTTGTTGGTTCATTAAGTATTGAACCAGGTAATTCAAGAGCCTTAAAAACAACACTTACACCATCTAATGCTACTGATGTAAACATTGAATGGGTGTTTAGTGAAGGTCAAAATTATTGCTCAATTTCTAATAATATCATTACTATTAATGATGATGTTGAAATTGGAACAATTATTAAAGTTAAGGCAAAAAGTGGCTCAGTAGAAAGTGAAGAAATCACAATTATTGTTGGAACTCCTGTGACTAAGATTATAATTAGTGCTGTTGGAGCAGATAAAGTTATCACAACAAACACAGTTTCATTAAATGCAAGTGTAGAACCACAAAATGCTTCTACTGTTGGTATTGAATGGAGTGTTACAGAAGGCAAGCAATATGCTCAAGTTGTTAATAATACACTTGTTATTAAGTCAGAAACTCCATATGGAACAATTATTAAGGTAAAAGCAAAGAGTGGTTTAGTTGTAAGTGAAAATGAACTTTCAGTTCAATATGGTGTTGCTGTAACATCTGTTACAATTGACACTGTTGGTTCTCTTGAAGTTATTACAAACAATACAATTGGTTTAAATGCAGTTGTAAACCCAGTTGATGCAACAGAAAAGACTATTAATTGGAAAGTGACACAAGGTAGTGAGTATGCTGAAATTTCAAATAATGCACTCGTAGTAAAAGCAGGAACACCTTATGGAACAATAATTAAAGTAAAAGCAACATGTGATGGCATTGAAAGTAATGAACTTTCAGTTCAATATGGTATTAAATTAAAATCTCTTGAATTAAATGTTTCAGGTTCATCAAATATTGAACCAGGAAACACAAGAGCACTCTTAACAACTCTCACACCAGAAAATGCAACAAATGTTGTTGTTGAATGGGTAACACTTGAAGGTGAAGGTTTATTCTCAATTTCAAATAACATCATATCAATTAATAGTGATGCTGAAATTGGTTCAAAAATCAGATTAAAAGCAAAGAGTGGCACAGTAGAAAGTAACGAAATCACAATCATTGTCGGAACACCTATTACAAAAATTACAATTAGTGCTGTTGGTGTAGATAAAATAATCACAACAAATACAGTATCATTAAATGTAAGTGTAGAACCACAAAATGCAAGTGCTATAGGTGTAAACTGGAAAGTAACACAAGGAAGTGAATATGCAGAAGTTGTAAATAACACACTTGTAATAAAAGCAGGAACACCTTATGGAACAATTATAAAAGTAAAAGCAGAAAGCGGAACACTTGAAAGTGAAAACGAACTTGAATTCCAATATGGTGTAAAAGTAGCATCTGTAGTAATTAATACTGCTGGTTCACTTGAGGTTATTCATGTAAATACAGTAGGTCTTAATGCTACTATAAGCCCATCAAATGCAACAGAAAAAACTGTTACTTGGAGTGTTACTGAAAACAGTGAATATGCAGAAATTTCAAACAATGCACTCGTAGTAAAAGAAGGAACACCTTATGGAACAATAATTAAAATAAAAGCAACAGTTGATGGCGTAGAAAGTAATGAACTTTCAGTTCAATATGGCGTTGCAGTAACATCTGTTACAATTAGTGCAACAAGTGAAGTAATTGTAAGTGGTAATACAGTAGGTTTAAATGCAGTTGTTAATCCTTCAAATGCGACAGAAAAAACTGTTTCTTGGATGGTAATTCAAGGTGCAAATAATGCTGACATTGTAAATAATACACTTGTAGTAAAAGCAGGAACACCTTATGGAACAATAATTAAAGTAAAAGCAATATGTGATGGCGTAGAAAGTAATGAACTTTCAGTTCAATATGGTATCGCAGTAAGTTCTGTTGTAATTAGTCCTGCAGGTTCTCTTGAAGTTATAAAAGGTAATTCAGTAGGTTTAAGCGCTGTTATTAATCCATCAGATGCAACAGAAAAAACTGTTTCTTGGACAATTACAGAAGGAAGTTCTTATGCTGATATTGTATCTAATACTCTTGTTGTAAAAGCAAATGCTGAAACTGGTGCTATAATAGTAGTTAAAGCAACAGTTGATGGCGTAGAAAGTAATGAACTTGAATTTGTAGTAAAAGCAACTAAAGAAGAAGAAAATGCATCTAAATTTATGATTAATGTTTCTGAAGAAAATATTAAACTTGATAAAAATGCAAACTTCTCTCCAGTTTTAGAGGTTGAACTTTATGACTATAACTTTGAGCCTGTAACAGATAAAGTTATTACTTATAAAATTGTTGAGGGTGAAGAGTTTTTAGCAATTTCTCCTAATGGTTATAACTGTAATTTTGAAATTCTTGGACATGGAAATGCAACATTAGAAGTTGGTATTCAAGGTTATAGTGAAAAGACAATAGTAAATGTAAGTGTTGTCTTACCACCAGAAAAGATAAACATTCCTGAAGTATTTACTGAGAGAACAGGTTATGTGTATAATTTCTCTAAGTTAAATCCAAGCAACTCAGCAGTTGAAACTCTTCCATTTATTGCAACTGCTACAGGTACAAATGTTTGTCAAGATATAAAATATACATTTATGCATGAAGACGGAACAAGTGGTGATTTAGTTGCTACTTGGAACGATGGAAGAATTACATTTAATAAAACAGGTAAAATAACTGTTATTATTTCATCAGATTCTGGTAGTAGAATTGAAACAACAACATCTTATTCATTTAATATTAATGAAGGATTTAATGTTTATACATTTGAAGAACTTCAAGCATTAGCATTAAGTTCTAAATATAACGGACAACCAATTAACATTGTTGTTTTAGAAAGACCTGATGGTAGTGCAAATAACTATGAATATGGTTTTGATTTAGTTTCACCTGCAGGTTTAAAGGCTAAATTAGAGCAAACCTTTGATGATGTATTTACAGCGAAAGGTGGATTTGCAAATGGTCAAAGAATTAACTTTGTTTGCAAGAGTGTTCATATTAATGGTAATAAGCACAAAATTGACCTTTCTCAAGTAAGAAAAATTAAAAAAGAAGAAATTGAACCATTAGTTGCAAATGGAAGACTTACTGCTGATTGGAAGAATTTTGATGCTCTTATTTCAATTATTCCTTGGACAAATGATACAAATGTTATTTTAAAAGGTTCTTATGAAGCAAAAATTTATGACTTTGAAGTTGTAGGAAATTGCTCAGTAGACCATGGTTCTACAGAAGATGGAGGAGAATTTTCTGGAACAAAGCCATTTGGTGTTGTTTCAACAGGTATAACAATTGGCGCTATGGGACATGAAGTTAAATATTATGTTGATATTAATAATCTTACAACATCAGGTTTAAGAACTGGTTTATCTGTTAAAAAGGTTGTTGGTAATGGTTTAGTTCAAAATATTCATGCATATAACTGCTTTACAAATGGCATTGAAGTTGGTGCATCTATTGTTAGATTAAAGAATTTAAAATTCGGTAGTTGTGGTGCTGCTTCAATTGAGTTACTTCCAGCGGATTCAAATGCAGCAGGTGAAAATTTTGATCAAAAACAAAATGTTTCATTTGAAGGATATATGGATGTTGAGCAAAACTTAAATAATGGTAATACAACATATTTTGCTAATTATCAAGTTTTAGGAACTACAATACCATCAGTAGTTGAGGGATTACTTACTCAATATGATGTAACACAAGGTTCTCATATGAGAAATGAAAAGGGTGAATATATATTTGTTTGCTTTAATTTAGCAGATATGACAACATTCTATCCAAATCATTCAACTTATAATTATCCTGCATTCCAAGAAGGTGGTATTATAAATGCAAGAGATTTACCAAAAGATGGAAACGCAGTGGATACAACTCATCAATATATTGAACTTGATGTTGACCTTACATTTATGGGTGGAAGCAATATTGGTAAAGCAATTCTTTACAACCATCATTATCAAGGCAATTAATAAATTTAAACAATTAAATTTGTTTTCCAAATAATAAAAAATAGTTTACTTTTTTAGTAAACTATTTTTTATTGCAAACTATATAAAAAATTTAATTTTGGCATAATAAAAATTATAATTATGTATTATTTTTATTTTTTAATCAATAATTAATGTATGGCAATAATGGCAATAAGGTCAATAATTATATATTTTTGTGTTATTATCGTGATTAGGCTTATGGGAAAAAGGCAAATTGGTGAAATGCAACCGTTTGAGTTTGTAATAACTTTGATTATTGCTGACCTTGCGTGTATTCCAATGGCAGAACTTTCAGTTCCACTTGTTCACGGAATTGTTCCCATAATAACACTTTTAATTTTTCATTTTTTGATATGTGTGATAGCACGAAAATCTTTGTTTGCTAGATATTTAATCTCTGGTAGACCTGCAATAGTAATTAGTCCAAAGGGCATAAATTATAACGAATTAAAATCACTTAATATGACACTTGATGATTTAATGGAACTTATTCGTGGTTGTGATGTTTTTAAAATTGAAGAAATTGCTTATGCTATTTTAGAAACAAACGGCAAACTTTGTATCTTAAAAAAGGCAGAAACTGAGCCTGTTACAAGAGATGATTTAAACATAAATGTAACTGAAAATTCTTTACCTATAAATCTTGTTATGGACGGACAATTAATGGACGATAATATGAAAATTGCTGGTGTAAATAGAGAATTTATTGACATTTACTTAGAAAAGTCAGAGATAAAAAAGATAAAAGAAGTGCTTTTAATGACTCTTGATAAAAGTGGTCTTGTTTTTATTCAAGGAAAATTTGGAGACAAATATTATACTTTTCAATCTGATTTTCAAGGTGGTGAAAAGTGGTAAAGAAATGGGTAGTAATGGTTGCTTTGACTATAATTTTAGTTGTGGGGTGTGTTTATGAATCAAAATATATTCACTCGTCATTTTCAGGTCTTATTAATTCACTTGAAACACTTCAAATCGAAATTACAGAAAATAAAGAAAAGATTGATACAGAAGAACTTATAACTAAATCTTATAATCTTCATGATAAATGGCATAAAAGTATTAGAGGAATTAAGTGTATGATTTGGCATACTGGAGTAAAAGATATTGAAGTAGGTTTTGCTAGAATTGCCGCTTATGTTGAAGAAAATGAGTATGCTGACGCTTATGCAGAGATTGCTTCGCTAATTGATTATATAGCACATTATTTAGATGATTTTAAAATATCAATAGAAAATGTTTTATAGAATATAAAATTCTAAAATATAATCAGTGAAAAAAAAGAACCCTATTATAAATAGAGTTCTTTTTTATGTTTTTTATAATCCAAATTCATTACCACTAAATGATTTGTTTTGTTTTTTATCATTAAAAGATAAAGAGTTAAATACCTCGTTGAGATGTTGTTTATCCCAACTAATTAAAAAGTTAATAAGTGTATCTTTTGGGCAATTATTTAATTCAGCAAGTTTAAGAAGCATTGATAATTCTTCTTTAGTTGTTGTTGAATAAGGGGAGTCGATAACTGAAATAAATGTATTAAAAACTTCGCCTTTACTTACAAAATTAGATGAAATAAACTCATAGATTTGATTTTTTAGATTATCATCACAACCTAAAAGAACTAATGAGCCAATTCTACAATTAAATCTATTTTCATATGCAAATCTTTCATTAGACATTGGACTACAGTTCTTTGTGTCATTGATAAATTCTTGTTTTATTTTATCAAAAGCATCATAAATAAAATTAGGATTTTGACTTAAAAATGAATTAATTTGTGTAGTTGCACGGACATTATCTAAATTTTCTCTATCCCATCTTAGTTGAACTTGGTTAATACATCTATCAATTAATCTCTTAGTGCTGTTTTGAGATGGTTGTGTTTTTGTGATATTATTTAAAGAATTAAACAATTCCATTGCACATTCACTACCAACATCTCGTGCTTGCTTTTCTTTTTGTGATGTGTAGTAAAATAAAAAAGGGCTTATTCCTAAAATTTCTGGTGGCATAAATCTTTCATCACCATAACATCTTTCAAATGGAAACTTTGCAGGTTTTGAAGTTCCAATTCTTTTTTTATCATTAGTTTTATCTTGATGAATGTGTGTAAGTTCATGATAAATTGTTGAAACAGTTTTAAATAAGGTATTTTTGTCCATTTTTCTTAGGTTAAGTGTTACAGTGTTGTCCATAGAAGAAGCAAAACCTAAGTTATTCTTTTCATCATTAACAAATTTTAGTTTACAATCAGGGCTATTTAATTGTTTTTTTGCTATTTCAAAAAGTTCAATAGCAAAATTTTTAAAGGTCTCATTTTCCATATGAGGCTGTGTATTTAAAATATCAAAACATTTTTGATAATCATTTAATGTTGCTTTATTCCAAATTTTTTCCATAATTAATTCTCACTTTACAATATAATAACACATTGTAGCAGATGTGTCAATATTGGTTTAAGTAGAGGATTTGTTTAAAATTAAAACTTTAAAATTAGCGATATTAAAAACATATACAAGGGCGAACATTGAAATCATAATAATAGAACTTGAAACTAATAAAGATAAGATAATATTAGATATAAGATTTTTTATTAAGAAACCCAAAATAGCACAGAAAATTGAAACACATAACATAATAAAAATAGTTTTTATAAAGTCATAGTCCACAATTTTTCTTTTTCTAAGCATTATAATATTTAAAATTGATGACATAGCAGACATTAAGAAATAGCCGATAGTGATAGAGTATGTTCCAATATATTTTGGTAAAAAAACAACAGATAAAATCAGTATTGAAGCAGAAATAAGATAATTTTTAAGAGACTTTAATTCTAAACCGAGAGCGTTTAAAATTGAGGTTGTTATTTGAGAAAGACCTAGTGGTAACATGATTAGTGCTGTTGTTGTTAGATAAATACCTGCTTTTTCATTTTTAAAAATGATTTGACAGATTGGTTTTCCAAGCGAAACAAAAACAGGCAACAAGATTGTTGAAAAAAGTATAGTAATTTTAATAATATAATTAATTTTTGATTTTAGGTTATCAAGATTTTTAAGTTTTCCATTGTCTATATTGTTAGACTGTTCGCTAATTGATGGAATAGTTGTAACCGCGAGTGAGCCTATTAGTGTAGAAGGTATCATAATAAGAGGGAATGTCATACCCATAATTATTCCGTATTCAGATAAAGCCTCTGTTGAAGAATAACCATAGTCCATTAATTTTATTGGAATTATTACAGCAATTATTGATGAAAAAGCAGATGAGATAGTTTTTATTGTTGTAACTAGTGAACTATCTTTTAAAAGAGACTTAAATTCTAGTTTTGGACTTGAAATATTACCACCACACTTGATATAAATTATAATTACTATAATTGACGAGATAATACATGCTAAACTAAGAGAAAGGGCAGTTTTGTTTGTAAGAGATAGAGAACTAAGGGTTGTTTCAAATAAAATTATTAAAATAATTATTCTTAAAACTTGCTCAATAAATTCAGTAAAACTTATTGCAAAAAATCGTTTTTGTCCCCATAAAGCGCCTCTTAAAACCTCATAGATTGCACTAAATATTAGCGCAGGTAAAAGAATCATAATCATTTCAGATGATTCTTTTGATGTAAAAAGTTTATTAAACAAATTAGGAAAGAGAAGTATTGCAAATGATACAATAAAGCATATAATTCCTGTTATTATAAGACCTGATGATACGGTTGAACCAATGGCTTTTTTATCTTTTTTGCCATAGTAAAAAGCAATATTTCTTGAAGAAACAACGGGAATACCACTAGATACAAGAGTCATAAGAACACCAAAAA
The DNA here is from genome assembly GCA_017452165.1 of Clostridia bacterium. Taxonomy (GTDB): domain Bacteria; phylum Bacillota; class Clostridia; order Christensenellales; family UBA1242; genus RGIG1681. Next base: position 39,830 of record JAFTMY010000037.1, read on the forward strand.
CACTCATCGCAACTTGATAACTTCCGAGAAGTTCAGTTGACATTTTTCTTGATAAATATATCTTTAAGAAAAAACCAAGTGCTCTTGTTGCTACTGAAAAAAAGGTTACACAAAATAATGCTTTAATTAAATTCTTCATAGTAAATATTATTATGTCTTTATAAAAAATATTATAAAAAATCAAATTCTTTAAATAAAATTGATTATTTTTATTAAAAATGAATTATTTTGCTATTTAGATTGAAATTTTTTATTAAATGTATTATAATTAACAAGATTATCAGGAGTTACTAATGTTAGTTATAAGGCAAATAAATAGTAAAAAGGATTTTAAGAAATTCGTTAAATTTCCTACCGAATTATATAAGGATAATCTTAATTATATTCCACCTATGGAAATGGACGAATTTAAAATGACAACTAAAAAAAATGCGCACTATAACGAGTGTGAGCAAGCATATTTTTTAGCAGAAGAAGATGGAAAGGTTGTTGGTAGAATTGCATGTGTTATTCTTTATCCATTTAATAAGAAAAATAATTCAAAATATGCTAGATTTACTAGATTTGATGTTATTGAAAATGAAGAAATTGCACATAAAATTTTAAAAACTGCTGAAGATTGGGCTAAAGAAAAAGGAATGGAGTATATTCATGGCCCACTTGGTTATGATGACTTAGAGAGAGAAGGACTTATGACCTTTGGATATGAAAATAAAGGTTCTTTTTTATCTAGTTATAATTTCCCTTATTATCAAAATTATATTGAAAATTATGGTTATACTCCTGATGCAAAATGGGTTGAGTGGAGATTTAAACTTCCAGTCAAAATGAATGATAGGGTTGCTAGAATTGCAGATGTTGTTGAAAAAAGATATGGTTTTCATGAAAAAAAATTCAAAAATATCAATGAAATTATAAAAAAGCATGGTGATGATTTCTTTGATTTGATAGATGAATCGTTTGAAGATCTTTATGGAACAATCCCTTTTACTCCTGAGTTAAGAAAGCAAGTTATTGATACTTTTAAACTAATCTTAGACCCAAAATATATTTGTTTGGTATTTAACAAAGATGAAAAATTAATAGGTTTTGGTCTTTCTTGGCCATCACTTGCTGATGCAATGCAAAAAACAAAAGGCAGAGCGCTTCCGTTTGGCTTTATAAAGTGGCTTAAAGCAATTAAAAATCCAAATGCTGTAGAACTTGGTATTCAAGCAGTTAAAAAAGAATATAGAAAATATGGTGTTACAGGTTTTATTATCAACAAACTTTTAAATCGTTTAAATGCTATTCCTAGTTTAACTTATGCTGACACTGGTCTTCAACTTGAAACTAATGAAGGTGCTATAAAATCACTTGAAATGTTTGAAAGAGAACTTATTCGTAAAAAAACTTGTTACATAAAAAAATTATAAATTAAATTAAAGATTTGATTTATTGGTTTACTGATGAAAAAGAACTTAAAAAACATAACAAAATGGTAGCAAAACAGGAAAAGAAAAAGGAAAAAAGACCTATGAATCCAATCTTTATTGGTTTAATTATTTGTGGTGCTGGATTACTACTTGCAATTATAAGCGTATTTATTTTTCCATCTTATAGAGTTCCACTTTTAGAATTATTTAAAGAGTATCCACTTTCATCTTGGTCTAATTTATCACACTATTCAAAATATACTTCACTTTTAGGATATTCATTAATACCGGGACTAGTTTTTCTTGGATTTAGATTTTTAGGTTGGTTACTTGAAATTATTATTATGAAATGTTTTTAGTAATAATATAAAAAAATTTATTCAATAATAAAAACCACGAGTTTATCTCGTGGTTTTATAAATAAAAAAGATAAAACAATTAAGTTTTATCTTTTTTTATTGTTTATTATAAGAAACCTTCATCTCCGTTTGAATTCTTTGTTTCAGCAGTTTCAGCAGATGCTTCTTCTGTTTCTTCAGTTGGAGTTTCATTAGAATCAGTAATTGATTCTTCATTAGAAGATTCATCATTAGTTTCTACTGTTGTTTCTTCTACTGTAGCAGGAGTTTCTTCGTTTGTTTCTTCTACTGTAGCAGGAGTTTCTTCAGTTGTTGTATCTAATGAAACATTTTTATTTGCTTCATATTTTGCTTTTTTCTTATCTTCTTTTTCTTTTACTTTTGTATCAACTTTGTTTGGATTAACAACGATGATATCTCCTTCAACTTTATGTTTAGAAGATTTAATAGGGTGTTTCTTAATGAAGATTGCAACAAGTGCAATGATAAGAACAATACCTAAGAGGAGAGAAGAGAAGATATAGAAGAATGTTGCCCAAATTGATGAATCCTCATCTTCTTCTTCAGTTGTTTCATCTTTCTTAACTTCTTCTGTGCCATAGAATCTCTTAGCGATAGAAGATGAATCATTTTCTTTGTATAATTCTTCATTTGCTTCACAATACTCATTAAATAATGTTTCGTTAGCAAGTTTTTCAAGAGAAATACCAGCAATGATTGCATATCCAGAGCAAGGTGATTTTTCAGAACCGAGTGAGAATTTCACTTTAAATTCTGAGTAAGAACTTGTGTTTGTTTTAAGCCAAAGTTCATAGCATACGAAACCATTTTCATCAGCGTTCTTAGATTTTGTTGTATCAATGTTATTCCAGTTTACTGTAACTGCATCAACAGAGATATTTAAACCACTTTCGCCATTCTTAGCAACAATTTCACTTGTTTTAACATAAATCTTAAGAACATAGAATGAAGATTTTGCTACAGAATCAAGTAATCTTGGAGATACTACAGTGTAATCTGTTGTATATCCATTTGAAAGAATAAGAACATTTTGTGAATAATTGTTGTTTAATTCAGAACCAGGAATTACTTGATTATTTAATTCAATATCGTTATTGAAATTATATGTGTAATTATTTTTGTTTACTGTTGTAGTTGTTGTGTCAGTATCATTAAATGTAATTTTAACTGTTGAACCATTTTTAGTAATTGTATAGTTACCAAGTTCATTGTTATCAGCCTTTTTATTCTTATTTAAGTCAAAACCTGCAACTTCAACAGTGAACATTGAATCACTATAAAGTTTAAATGTTGTTGTTTCGCCTTCTTTAACTTCTTTAATATAGAAAATATTATCAGCATCAGTTTCAGATGTATAAGTATTTTCTTTTTCTGATTTTAAGAATAATACATCTTTAATTTCAGCAGTGTAGTGTGTAGATGTTGTTTTTGAGTAGTAGTTAGCAACAACAGTTCCAGTAGCACCAACTGTGTATCCAGATGTGTTAACGCTTGTATTTGTATAGTTAGAACTATTAAATACACCATTTTCTTCTTTATTTGAGTGAATAGAGAAGTTATAGTCACCTAAATTAATAAATTGATAGTTAGAAAGTGAAGGGTAGTTATAAATAGAATCGGTTGATGTTTCAACATTTTCGCTAGCATCAACAATAGCGTCTCTTGCTTCATCAATTGATTTGTAAGTAGATGTTGCATTTGTAACTTTTTGGAAGAAACAAGTTCCAACTGCATCTTCAACACCAATTTCAATATAAACATTAGTAGAAGCAGAACCACCCATAATATAGAATGTAAATTTATTCCAACCTTCTTGTAAATCATCGCTAGAAACTTTGAAGTTAGTTAAGATATTAGCATCAGAAACTGAACTAGAGTATAAGTTAGCAATCATATTACCTTTAAAGTTATAACCAGCGTAGAATTCAAATGACATTTCATAAAGAGTTCCTGATGAAAGACTAGTAGATGATGAATAAATTGCATAGTTGTTTGTTACATTATATTCTTTACCGTCTTCACCATGAATAGATGCTTTTGCTTTATCTGGAGCATAGATAGCGAAGAGATTGCTATCAAAACCATTTGTAGGAACTTTTGATACTTCAATATCTTTTTCGCTTTCTGCTTTATTATATTTTGTGTAGAAGTTGTCATTGTTTGAATTGTTCCAATAATCTTGAGATGTAGGAACAACACCTGCAATAACATTTTGAGATGCTGTTTTTGATTTTGTCCAACTTTCAACGTCAAATGGTTTTGTATAATCAACGTCAACATAATCAGTTGTAAGTGTCATTAAGTTAAAGTAACCATTTGTGATACCTTTGTTAAATACAGATTTAGAAGGTGAGAGAGCAAGACAAGTTGTAAGATTTTCAGAATCTGAATTTGCTTTATCATAAGTTGTGCTATTTACTTTTTCAATTGTGATATTGTCAAAATAAACAGTTGAATCAGCGTCAGCAAGTAAAACTACATTAACATCTTGGTTGTGATAAGCATTTCCTTCAATATAGAAAGAAACAGGGATCCAACTATATTCATTAGTTGGTTTTGTTGTGTAATCAGCAAGATAAGCACTTACTTTAGAGTTACTAGCAGAAACTAAAGAACCTTGGTTTGTTGTTCCTGCAGTGTATAAGATTGATTCTAATTTAATAGTTGCAGTAGATTCTTTCTTTGGAGAATAAATCCATACTGTAACTTTATAATATTCATTTTGTTTTACAGTAAATGTGTTAGAAGCAATACCAAGAGATTTTAATCTATCTTTGTTTTCAATTTTGATAACTTGGTTATTAGAGATAAATGTGCTGTCGATAGTAGGAACATCATTTTTATTATCTTCTTCTTTCTTGTCTTCTTCCTTATTATCTTCTTCTTTTTTATCTTCCTCTTTGTCTTCTTCTTTCTTGTCTTCTTCTTTAATAGTTTTATCAATAGTTGATTCTTCAACTACAGAGATTGAAACTTTTTTATCTGTGTATGCTTGTTGATAAGCCTTTAAGATATCATTGTTTCCTTGACCAGAATGTTCTCTACTAATATAGTAGTGCCAATCAGAGTGAGAAGTGAAACCGTCTTGACCATCAACAAATGTAAGATTTGAAAGTCTATTATTAAGTGTAGCACTTGAATCTAAATTAAAGTTTTCGTTCCAATCAGAAATAATTGAACTGTTTGTAATACGATTATTTAATTTTTCATTTTCACCAATTGCAATAAGATTTTTATTTTCTTCACCTGTAGCAATTGTTTCAGCTGCTAAAAATACAGGATTTTTATATTCATCTACATTTTCAAATAGGTGAGTTTTTGTAATAACCTTAATAGGTAATACTGTTGCAGTTGAATCGTTTACACCTTGGTAAACATAAATAACTTTGCTGTTATCTTTTTCTTCAAATGATGGAAGAACTTTATTATCTGAATCAATATTATGTTTATAATAATAGTCATATTCTTCGTCTAAAAGCATATCTTCAGCAACTTGAAGATCATCAAGTTTAACATATCTTTCAGCGATTTCATCAATATTTGCTTGAGTAACGATAGGGAAGTCTTTAGTAACTGTATTATATTCTTTAATTTCTTGTTGAACAGGTTTGTTATCAATAGTTTGATTATTATAGTCAGTTTCACCAATTAAAGTGATTTTAATGTTATCAAACATTACAGTTCCTGAAACTTCAGTTTGATTTGTTGAGCCAGCAATGCTATCTTCAGTTCCTAAATACATATACATATATATTTTAGAAGGAGTAATAGCATCAGTAGCAATGAATGCATTGTATTGAACCCATTTTCCGTCAGTAGAAATGTTTTCAATAGAAACATCTGAAATTACTTTATCATTATCTTTAATATAGAATGATGCAGTAACTTTATTATTTTCATCTACTACTGTATTGTTGTTTTCATCAACATAATTGCTATTTGTATAAGCGTAGAATGAAATGTTATAGTAACTATTTGCTTTAAGTTCTACTGAAGATGATGTTTTGAAATAATAATATGAATTTTCTTCATAGTAAGTTGGTGTAGGTTCTCCAGAAACTAACTTTTTGTAGTAAAGTTCAAGACCTGGAACATAATTTTCATCTTTACTTCCATCTTTTTTATATGGTTCAATCAATTCATAAGCATTTTTATCATAATTTACATCTGTAGAGTAGAATGATTCATAAAGTAAACTTTCATCTTTAGAATATACATAAATTTTCTTGTCAGATTGAGCAGTATTTGTATATTTGTAGTAAAGTTTTGTATAAGTTTTGCTATAGTTGTCATCATTTTCGTTGATGAGAACATAGAATTCTGAGTTTTGTTTTAATTCATCTGTTGTAATTGTTGTATAGTAGAGTGATTTATATGAAGCCTTATCTGTTGAAGTAAGTGAGTCATCTACAATATATACAGCATTTCTTCCAGTGATTTGGTTTTGAACGAATAAGTTGCTATTTGAAATATAAGCATCTTTATTTTCAAAATTTGTGCTTAATTTGTAATAAAGTTTAAAGTTTTTGTTATAGTTTGAATCAATTGTTTCAAGTTCTACATATTTAAAATATGTTTCCTTGTAATCTTTAGAAGTAAATACTTTATAGTTAAGATTTTTATAAACTTGGTTATCCTTAGCATTGTCTGTATCGTCAATGATATAGATTTGTTTTACTTCTTCAGTTGTGTGTTTGTAGTAAACATCATATGAATTTGATTCACCATTAATTTCTTTTGAAACTGTTGAAGGAACTTTTGAATATAAATTTCTAATAATATCAAGAGATTGCTTAGAAATTGCTGTATAAGAAGTTTCTCCAACTTTTACATCTACTGTATAAACATAAATAACTTTTTCGTTATTAAGAGTTTCAAATTCGTTTAAGTTTGGATTACCATTTTCACCGATTGTGTGTTTGTAGTAGAATTTGTAGTTAGAATTTAATGTTTTGTCAGTAACTTCGTCATAATGAGAAGTTTGTTTTTCAATAACATCTTTAGAAACAGTAGGGTATTTAACTCCATCAATTTCTAAATTGTCAACTAAAACATAAACATTTTTGTTACCTTCAGAATCCTTTTCATATTTTTTTGAAGCAACTGTTGTTTTTTCAAATTCTACATTAGGAGTAGATTCTGTTACATAACCAGAATAGTTTGTAGTTGTTGTTTTAAAATATGTTCTATTTTTCCTGTAGTAAAGAGAGTATCCTTTAATATATGGAGAATCAGTTGATTCAATCAATTGATAATCTTTCATAGTAATAGGATATTGTTTTGTTTGATCATCATTTGCATCTTCACCAAGTTTAAGTTCTTCAACTGGTAAAGAGAAGTTTGGATTATTTGCTTTAAAATCTTCAAGAGATGTTTGTGATGGATCAATATATACAACTTTTTTAGATGAAGTATATGAAGATGAAGATATCTTGAAGAAAAGTTTGCTTCTATTTTCACTATCTTTAAATAAATTTACAATTCTATTAAAGTCGTTTGTAGAGATTGTGCTAAATAATTTACTAAAGTAAACATTAGCATAGTTTACAGAACCTGCCAAGTATGGAACTTGAACATAAGTATAGTTACTTGTATCTTTATAACCATCTTTATTTGTTTCAAGTCTATCTTCTGTTCCTTTATTAAGTTCAGTATTTGAAATAACATGAACATAGTAGAGAGAATCATAAGTTGCTTGTTCTGAAATTGATGGATTATCATTAACAACATAAAGTTCATAAACTGAGTTTGTCATATCATAAGGAACTTTTTCATAAGCATAGTATGTTTGTTTTTCTTCAAAATAACCAAATTCTCCATGTTGAATTGGTCTATAATAAAGGGCATTTGATTCAAGTTCAGAAATTGCATAAGATGTATCAACTTTATAGCCTTTATCTTTGAAACTTCTATAACTTTCATTATTGCTAAGTTCTGTTTCATTACCAAAGTAATAAACTCTTGGCATTGAGAATGTTATACCATTATTTGTATAAGTTTCTTTTTTGTAATTAAAGTCGGTTCTTTTATTTTCAAGTAAATCATCTTTGTCAAAATAGTAACCTTGAACAACTGGTGCTTTGTTAGCAATGATTGCTGCTACGTGATCATCTTGTGAAGAACCATCATAGTTTGTAATTACAGTTGTTTCTTCAATTTTCTTATCAATAAAAGTTTTAACTCTTTTAAATGATACGCTCTTAGCATAGAAATCATCGTTATCATCTGCTAAACCGTCATTTCCTTCAACAGCGATTTGATTATTTTCAAGGAAATTAGCAATTGAGTTATAGATGTTTGCTTTGTAGAGTTCACCACCAGCACCTTTGCTAAATAAAGCAGGGAGTGTGTGTTCTTCATTTATAGTAGTTGTTACATTATCATTTTTTTCTTCATCAAATTTTGTTTCTGTTTTTTCAACTGTAAAAGGAGATTCAGTTGTAACAAAATATTCAAAATACTCTCTAAATGAGGTGTATGATGAAAGAGAAGCAGATGAATTTGCTTCATAGTATGAACTGAGGCTTTTTTGATTTAAGAATTCTAAGTATAAAGAATATTCACCAAAATATTTGCTGTTTTTATCTTTATCTTGTGCTTCAAGGAATTCATTAATATATTGATTAAATAATTTATTATATCTTTCAGAATAATTCTTTAAGATATTGTAATTATTTGAACTTCCTGTGAAGTAACTGCTAGTTCCATCAGCATATAAACCAGCATTTACATTAGATTCTTGTTTTACACCATCATCACCATAATATGTTTGAGTGGTGCTAGAGGAATAAGCACTTGTCTTTTTATTTTTAGAAATACTCATCGAAATTAAACTAATTGGTGAGTAGTTAAAACTAAATAATAAAATGAAAGCAAGAATTATTCCAAAAATAGATTGTTTCTTTTCTTTTATAAATTTAATTTTTTTCATATTAACCGTCCCATATTGAATAATTAACTAGCGTATATTTTAATATATTCTTTAATAAAAATCAACCTTTTTGTGTGATTATTATTCGAAAAATTAAACAATTTTTAAATTAAGTAAAAAAATAATAAAAATTGGACATAATATTGATTAGAAATATTAAAACAAGATGATTTTCATAGATTATTTAAGATAAAACAAAATAAAACTATAAGTTAAAACTTATAGGAAATAAAAAATCTTATAAAATAATTATTATCAATACTATAAAAAATATTCAAAATAAATTTTTCTAAAAAAGGGGTAGGTATGACAAAAAATATAAAATTCATTATATGTGGAATTATAGCAGGGATAATTAACGGATTTTTTGGTGCTGGTGCAGGGCTTATTTTAGTGCCACTAATGAGTGGAGTAGGTAAACTTGATTCTAAAAAATCTCACGCAACAACTCTTTCTTGTGTTCTATTTATGTGTATCTGTGGAAGTTTTGTTTATTTTTTTAATAAAGTTATTGACTATAAACTTACAATTTTTTGTGTAATTGGTTCTGTTATTGGTTCTTTAATAGGAACAAAGTTACTTAAAAATTTAAAAAATAATATCATTGATTTAATCTTTTCAATTGCTCTTATTGGGGCAGGTGTATGTATGATTTTATTTTAAATTGTTATGAGTATTTTTTAAAAAAAATTACTGAAA
>JAFTMY010000038.1 GCA_017452165.1 Clostridia bacterium
GTGTAGAAATAGAGGATATTGATGATGAATATTTTTCAATGGTTGGTGATGCAACTTTTGAGATTGGAGATTTTGCTTTTAGTCGTTGTGAAAGTTTAACTGAGATTTCTATCCCAAATTATTTTAAAAGTTTTGGAGAAAGTGCTTTTGAGTGTTGTAATAATTTAAAAACAATTAATTTTACAGGAAATGTGGTTATAGGTGATGGCTGTTTTAGTTGTTGTAGTAGTCTTGAAGAGGTTTTGTTTAAATGCAATATTCCGGATTATTGCTTTTTAGGTTGTAATAGTTTAAAAGAAATGATTATTTCTGATAATGCTACTGAAATAGGTTCAAGTGCTTTTAGAGATTGTAAAAATTTAGAATATGTTTTTATTCCAAAATCTGTTAGAATTATTAAGGAAATGGTATTTAAATCGGATTATAACTTAAAGAAACTTGTGTTTGAAGCACCTGAAGATTGGATACTTGAAAGAGAGTATGGAGAAGAATTGGATCAAAAAACATCTTTTTTAAATCCTGAGGAAAATGCAAAGGGTTTTATGAGGGAAGATAGAATTGATGCTATAAAACATTTTAAAAAGTGGTATTAATTTAGATGATAATTTTATTTAATTAAATTGGAAAAATTTAATTACTATGATATAATAGAATGTGTTATTTAGTAATAAAAACTAATAAATCAAAACGAAAGGATAAAGAATATGAGTAATTTTGAAGAAATGTTAAAGTTGGCGAAAAATGGCGATGCTAAGGCTCAGTATGAAGTTGCTATATGCTACGATGAAGGAGATGGAGTAACTCAAAATGATAAAAAGGCATTTAAATGGTATAGTAAATCAGCAAAGCAAGGTTTAGCAGATGCTCAAAATAGTTTGGGTTATATGTATGAAAATGGATTAGGAGTTGGTCAAAATAGTTTTAAAGCAGCGAGTTGGTATTTAAAATCTGCTGAGCAAGGTTATGCTATGGCTCAGTATAATGTAGGGCTTTGCTATGAAAATATGAGAGGTCTTCCACTTGATACAGAAAAGGCTGTTTATTGGTATATAAAGTCTGCCGATAATGGTTATGAAGATGCACAACTTCATTTAGGTAATTTATATAGTGAAGGAAAATGTGGTCTTAATCAAGATTATAAAAAGGCAGCAGAACTTTATAAAAAAGCAGCAGAGCAAAATAATGCTATCGCTTTAAATAATTTAGGCGATTGTTATGAAAAAGGTTATGGAGTTAAGAAAAACTTTAAAAAGGCAATAGAACTTTATGAAAAATCTGCAAGTCAAAATTGTGCGATAGGTTATTATAGTCTTTATGAGAGTTATCTTAATGGTCATATTATTGAAAAGGATATAGAAAAAGCAGTTCATTATTTACAAGAAGCGGCAAAGTTTAAAGATGCTGTTGCTCAATTTGAACTTGGAAAATTATATTACTATGGTGAAAATGGAGTAGAAAAAGATTATAAAAAGGCTGTTGCTTGGTTTGAAAAATCATCTGAAAAAGATAATTATGATGCAAGAGCATACCTTGGAATGTGTTATGCCTATGGACTTGGCGTTGAAAAAAATGAGAAAAAAGCAGTAACTCTTCTTGAATCTGCTGCAATTTTTGAAAATGCTTATGCAGAAGGATTTATGGGTCTTTGCTATCAAGATGGAATAGGTGTTAAAAAGAATGAAAAAACCGCTGTTTGGTATTATACTAAATCGGCACAAAAGAATAGCCTCTATGGTATTAACAATTTGGCTAGATGTTATTTAGAAGGCACAGGCGTTGAGAAAGATGAAAAGAAATTACTTTACTGGGTAAATAAAGGTGTTGAACTTGGTAATAACTATGCAAAATGGATGCTTGGTTGTATGTATTTTGATGGCATCGCAGTAGAAAAAGATTATAATAAAGCTTTTAAATTATTTGTTGAATCAAAAGAAAATATTAATTCAAGAAATGAAATTGCTCAGTGTTATATGTTAGGTCTTGGAACTAAGAAAGATGAGAAAAAAGCATTTGATATTTACAATGAAATATTAAAAGATTGTAAAAAAGAAAATTATAGAATTTTTGGGAATACAGTTGAACTTGAAAATAGTATAAAAGAAAAAATAGGTTTATGTTACTATAATGGAAATGGGGTAACCCAAAATGCCCAAAAAGCATTTGAAATATGGAAAGAACTTGCTGAAAAAGGTTATGTAAAATCAATGAATTATCTTGCTGACTGCTACTATTATGGTAAGGGTGTAAAACAAGATTATGCATTAGCGTTTAAGTGGTTGGATTCGGCAGTTAAACTAAATAGCACTGCACCATATAACAATTTAGGAATGTGTTATGAAAATGGTTATGGAGTAAAAGTGGATAAAAAGAAGGCTCTTCAATGGTTCAGAAAGGGGGCTAATGAAGGCAATGCGTTTGCTCTGTATAATCTTGGTAGATACTATGAAAATGGAGAAATCTTAATAAAAAACAAAGAAAAAGCGATAGAACTTTATAAAAAATCTGCTGAAAAAGGCTGTGAATATGCTATAAAAAGATTAAATGAACTCGGCTTTAAACTTTAAAAAAAGATAAATAGATAATGTAATTATTATTCATAATTTAATAAAAAATAATAATTTAATTAAATTCTTAAATAACAATATTTCAATAAAAAAATCCTTATAATGTAAAAAATTCTAAATATATTATTAGAAATTACATTATAAGTTTTTTTATTTAAAAATGTTATTATGAGATAAAATTATCTAGGTTTTCTGCTTCCTATTGGTGTTATGTGTCCACTTATAGTCAATAAAATACAAAAAAAAATAATCTCTTTTTTTAGAGATTATTTTTTTTATTAAAAGTTTTTAGAAACTGTAATTTTAATTTGTTTTGATTTAAATAATCCTATTTTATAAACAACAATAATAGAGGCTTCAATGTTTCCACCATAAATATCAGTTGGTAAGTCGAATTCAGTGATGCTATCAAGATTCTTTGAAATTTTCTTTTCATAAGGTTTTTCATCTTTTCCTTTTATATAAGCAGTAATTTTTTGAATTGTTAAGTCATTTTGATTTTCAATAGAAATTGATAATATAAAGTTTATCATTTCTTTTTTATTAAAAATTCCTTTTTCATATCGACCTTCACCCTTTTTTAGTGTTGCTTTAACTTTTAAATTTTCGTCTTTTGCTGTTTGTGTTTCAGTTGGTCTTCCTGTTTTTTTCTGAGTGGTTTGAGATTTTTGTATAGGGGATTTTACAAAATTATTATTAGATGTTTTTGTATTGTTAGAAGGTTGATGATTTTTTCTAACAATAATTTTTTCAAGTTCTCTTAAACCATATTTGTCAGCAATTCTATTAACAAGATTATTATAAGCAGATACACAACGTTGCATATCAATATTGGTATTTTTAGAAATAGCATGCTTGTTTTCATTACCCTTAGAATTAAGTCCAATATCTTCAAAAGTATCAATAAGGTTTGGATTGTCTAATACTTTTTCACAAAGATATTTAATACTTGTATAGCATTTTGAAATATATGGTTTATCTTTATCAACATTTGCAACTAATATACCAAGTTTTGTTATTAATGTTTGCATATCTGTAATAAATGTATTTACATAACCCATTGTATATTTTTCACAAGTGCTTTTATAATAAGCAATTACATTTGTGTTAAAAATCATATCTTTAATTTTTGAATTGGAATCAGGTATTAATTTTATCATTATAAATCCACCTTTTGTAAAACTTAAATTATTGTTAATTAATAGTATTAATTTTAGCATATTGATAATTACTAGTCAAATATAATTGTTTATACAAATATGATAAAAATTAAATAAATGATAGGGTGTAAAATGCACTCAAAAAACTTGAAACCTTAAGATGTTTTTTTATTTAATTTTTAAATTTATATAAAAAATAATCTCTATTTTTAGAGATTATTTTGATAATTCGTTATTAAATAATTTTTCATTAATTTCTTGTAAATTTTTAATTCTAATAACTTTTTCAGAAATTTCTTGGGTTTTGTTATATGGAGTTGATGCTAAAAATACTTTCATATTTTTATTATGCTCGGCAACTCTTGCTGTGATTTTTATGTCATCATCAACAAATATATCGGCATTTTCTTCTTTGCAAATAAGTTCTTTGTCTGCTCGTCCAATATATAGTTTATCATAAGGCACTTTATTTTTTTCAAGCCATTGCTTAGTGATTTTTTCAGGGTCAGAGTGCCAATCATTTGCTCTTGCTGTTGCAATAATAATTTTATGTCCATCATTTTTAATTTTATTTAAAAATTCAAGAGCATTTTCTTTAATTGGGAAGTTAAGCATCATTTCATCACCATAGGTTTTATACCATTTAAGTGCAGTTTCGCTGTCCCAATCAAACTTTGCCTCGGCATATCTAACAACACTAGCAATTTGTTTAAAAGGTAGATTATTTTTTTTAATAAATTCTAAAATATATTTTTCGCTAAAACTATCGGTATCGCAAAGTGTATCGTCTAAATCAAAAACAAAAATCATAAATTTCTCCTACATAAAAAGTATATAGTAATTATAAAAATTTTTCAAATAAAATTGTAATTATTAAATTAAAAATAACCTTTATTTTTATAATA
>JAFTMY010000010.1 GCA_017452165.1 Clostridia bacterium
AAAATTCGTTAGAATTTAATAAATTTTTGACTTTTCAAAAATTTATCATTACATAGATTATAATATCGGAAGTTGTCGTCAAGCGACACGCAGTGGCATTTGACAGTAACTGATGGTAATTTCAATCTATGATGAGATACGCTAGTATCAAAATTCGTTAGAATTTAATAAATTTTTGACTTTTCAAAAATTTATCATTACATAGATTATATTTTTAACCTCTATTTAATTAAATGTTTATTTTTGTTTCTTGCTTTGCATTTGCAAAGTCCAAACATTTCTTCGCCTTTTTCAAAGTATTTGCAGTCTATACATTTGTCTGTTGTGTCATTTATTTTTTCATAATACTCGCAAGGATTTTGTATTGCAGTTACAAAAGGTGTTCCTTCTTTTGTATATTCTGGATTTTTTATAAAATCTGGATAAACTTCTATTGGCTCACTATATTTTGAATATCTATCACTTTCTTCATAGTAGCCATAGTATATTTCAAATGTCTTTCCAAATGTGGTAATAATTTTATAAAGGTCACCTTCTTTTGGTTTTTCTTTTTGAGGCTGACTTTCTTGACTAAAAAATGTTGTAAACATAATGCCTCCTTTTGTTTTTTTTGCGTAAAAAAATCTGCTATTTGTTTTACAAACTTATTATAGCAGATTATTTTTTTATTTATTTGGAAATTTTTTCACTATTTTCGGCAAACTTTATTGCCGATTTTTTACAAAAAATAAGCAAATTTTTTGTAAATTTATATTATATAAGCAAATTCTTTTTTGTTAAGTATACCCGTTTTATTTATAATTTTTGTTATGTCGTGACTTACTGTTGACTCAGATAAATGTAACATTTTTGCAATCTCTTTTACAGTAAACCCAAAGGCTGAAAGTTTGGCAATCTCTCTTTCTTTTGCATCGAGATTTGTTGCAATAATTTTATCTCTTACTTGACCAGATAATCTTGACCAACCAACACTATATATATTATAAAGACCTTTTACAATTTCAACAGAATTTTTATCTTGAAGTGCAATTCTTTGCTCAAGCAGGTCTCCAAAATGACGCATATATTCTGTAAGTATTCCATAGAGTTTATCAGGAAGTGCAAGCGATATTGCCTTATCTATATGGAGAATTGCCCTATCTTTTAAACCAGAGTTATAGTATGCGACAGCGCAAGATAGTCTTAAAAATATTTCAGGAACTATTGTTTTATCTACAACCGCTTGAGAAATCATTGGCTCAATAGTGTTTGGAATCATACGCATAAGCGCAAGACCTTCAACCCCTTCGAGTTTAATTTGACCAGTTGCAATAGCGTATGCTACCATGTATAGATATTTAACATAAAATACCTTTGCAGCAGGGTGAGCATCGGCAGGTAAATTCTCAAAATTCCCCAGTTTAAACCACTCAGGATAGTCTTTGTTATCATAGACCGAACTATCAATTATTGCAAGAGTTAGAGATACAATTTCACGGTCATGCTCATCTTTACAAGGTGCTTCAAAAATATGTTTTTTTGCTTCCTTCCAAAGAAAAATATCACCCCTCCATATAGCGCATTGAGCAAGAAGCATACCTCCACCAATAATCGCATAAAAACCAGAATGTGCTTGAAGAAAATATCTTGCCTTTTCATAAACCCTTTCAATTTCTCCACGCCTATATTCAATTTGAGCAATAAAAAGTGTATGTGCTTCTGGTTGATTTATAAGCATTTCTTCACATTCTTCTGCTCTTCCAACTCTACTATATAAATTAGTCATATCAAGAAATGGACTTTTTCTTGGCATAGGGAGATGTGGTTCTTCATTTTTGCTATTAGAACTAGGTAAAACTGCCGATTTTGGTATCTTCCAAATATTTCCAAATCGAACCACGCCTTTTATTTTTTCATCTTTACAAAGCATCTGAACTCTACGAGTTGTTACACCCCATTTCTCTGCTGCCTGCTTTACGGTTATATACTCCATATACTATCCTTTTTTATATACAAAATTAATTTTAATGTTGTAAGTATTAATTTATGATTTTAAAGTTTCGTAGTTGCGAAATTAATTATGATTTCAAATTTCGCTTTAACGAAATACAATATTTATTATAATTAACTATTTTTAAGTTGTCAACAAATAGTGTAATTTCAAAACATATCGTTTAAATAACTATTATATTAATTTGAAAGAGTTTATAGAAATAAAAAATTATCCTAAATTTTTATTTCTAAGAAAAATAAAAAACATCTTTTATTATTAAATTTTTAATAAATAAAAACTTACTTTTTTACCTAAATGTAACTAAAATTAATATAACAAATAAAAATCATTTAAAGCGAGTAAATTTACTTGTTAAACTATCCTTATACTTTATTTTAATTAAAGATTAATTTTATCTAAATATCTAATTGTTTTAAATAAATATCCCCCACCCCGAGAATCGGGTGGTTTTTCATTTTCGGGTATAACCCTACACTTTACTGGCTACGCACATAGTGCGTTTGCTTCTTGACCTGCCAGTCTTGCATTGTTTACTTACTACCCATAAATGGGTCGCGTGGGTCAAATATACTTAATTGGTCGCTCTGCTTATCTCGCTCTAATTGGTTCGCTACATATTCTCTTATTGCTTTTGTGTCTTTCCCCACGCTATCTACGTAATATCCCTTGCATCAAAATTCGCGATTTCGATATGCAAATTTCATATTTCCCCATTTCTGATATATTAACAGTGAACTCTTCCCTTTTAGATACCCCATAAAACTCGAAATGCTCATCTTTGGCGGGATTGCTACTACTATATGTATGTGGTCGGGACACACTTCTCCTTCTATTATTTCTACTCCTTTCCATTGACATAATTGTCTTATTATTTCTCTTACTTCTAATCTCTTTTCTTCGTAAAATACCTTTCTTCTATATTTCGGTGCAAATACTATGTGATACTTGCAATTCCATTTTGTGTGTGCTAAACTATTTAAGTCTAAGTTACTTTTTAACATAGATAAATCTCCTTTGTGGTTTTATTATTGTTTAGACTGGCGGGTCTTCTATATTTTACCACAAAGGAGATTTTTTCTCATCGGTTAACCTTTTTTGAACCACGCCACTATGACGTGGTTTTCGTTTACACAATAAAAACGATGAACATTTAGTTCACCATTTTTCTGTTATTTTTCCATACCACATGAGTAGCATTGATTAGATAACATTTCTTCATTTTTAATACTATAATATAATCTAAATCCACCTGCAAAGTTATAAGATTCAAATCCATTTTGCATTAAAATTCGGGTTGCTAAATAACTACGAAGTCCACTTTGA
>JAFTMY010000039.1 GCA_017452165.1 Clostridia bacterium
CATAAACATAATCATAAATCATGTGAGTAATTGTCTCACCCAAATTTTCTTCATTTAAAGATTGAAAAGAAATAACCTCTCCTTTCTTTAAAGATTTTTTATGTTTAACATTTTTAGCAATAATGATATCACCTGCATTAAAGTGAATTTTATCATTAGCATTTTTATCTGATTTACTCATTGAGTCTGATTTTACAATATAAAATTTAAAACCAAAAAGATTACGATTGTTTTTATCAAAAGTAGTTGTTGCAAAGATTGTAAATGCCATTACAGCAATAGTAATTGCTACAACTATTCCAGTTAAAACCCTCGTTACAATATTTAATATTTTCCTTGTTTTATCGTTTAGTTCCAACTTCATTTATTTTTCCCCTATAAATCAACATTACCTTGAACAGCATTAACTGTTATACCAACACCTGTAAAAACTTGGTTTTTAAACTCATTACCTGCACTTTGTTTCATATGTGCAACAAGATAATAAATTTCACTTGTCTCATCTTTCGCAAGAGAGCCTTTATATGATAATAAATCTATAGTTTTTGTTGGATCATTTGGGTCTGTTGTAACCCAAAAATCAAATGCTGCTTTGAGTTTTTCATCATTAAAATCTTCATCTTGAGAAATCGAAATATAAAAATTCATCGTAATATTACCTGAATTTTTAATTTTAAACCCTTGTGTATGGAAAGTTGCACCTGGCTCAAATAGACAAACTTTATTATTCTTTGTGCTAACAAATTCAAGAACATCACCAACTAAGGTATTATCATTGACATCAACAATATCAACTTTTAGTTTACCCGATGTTACATTTATACCAATCTTACCATCATCTTTACTAGTAAAAAGAGCAAGCGTTACTCCTGAAAGCACAAAGAGGCAAAGAATCAAGGTTGTTACACTAAATATAAATTTTTTAGATTTACTTAAACTTGACAAAGTTTTTACCTCCCTATATTTATAAAAATGATATTTTCTATGTTTTTATTTTAAACAAAATTCCCCCGCATAGAAATAAATACCACAACAAATTTTTAACTAAAATTTTACAATTTTATACATTAACCATTGTATCACAATTTAAAAAAATAATACAAACATTTTAAACTATAATTTAAAATTTTATAAAAAAAATCTTATTATGATAAATTTTATAATAATTTTACACTATTTTTACTATTTTAACAGATTTATAAAAATTATTTTTGCTTATATTTTTTATTATTATAATAGTTATTTTAAGTAAAAATACCATTAAATATTATATTATTTTAAAAAAAAATGTTTCATTTTTATTTATTTTTATTTTTTATTTACCATATTTTTTATAGCCAAAAAAGATTCACTGCTTATGTAATGCTCTATCTTACAAGCATCATTAAAAGCAATGTCAGATGAAACACCAAGCGACATAAAAAACTGTGCTAAAATTTGATGTTTTTCGTAAACTTCAAGTGCTATCTTTTCACCTTTTTCACAAAAAGATATATACCCCTTCGCATCAACAAAAATATATTCTTCTTCCTTTAAATTCTTAACTGCCCTATGAACACTTTGCTTAGTGATACCCATTTCATTTGCAATATCTATTGATTTAACCTTGCCATTTTTTTGAAGCAATATATGAATGGTTTCTAAATAATCTTGAGCAGATTCTCTAATATTCATTATTTTCACTCTCCATTATTTATTATAACAAATATCACAAAAATAAACAAATTATGTTAAACACTTTTAAATAAAAAACTCTTTTTCTTTTATTTTTATATCTTATTTTTAATAATAAAACAAAAAAAATAGTAAGCAATTGCTTACTTTTTATTGACAAATTAAAAAATATTTTTATAATTAAGTCAGTTATTGCTTACTTTTTGTTTTATAAAGGATTTTTTTTCATATAATTTTAATAACATAATAAATAACTTAATAAGCAATATTAAAAATTTTGGGGGTATATTAATGACAAAAATAAAATTAAAAGAAGGAGAAAAAGGTCATCTTAGTGACCTTGTAAGGGGTCAAAATGCTAAGGTTTTAGGACTTCACAACTACAATCCTGCTATAAAAAGAAGACTTCTTGATATGGGTATTACAACGGGGGTTAAAATACACATAAAAAATATTGCACCACTTGGCGACCCTATCTCAATCGCAGTTCGCGGCTATGAACTCTGCATTAGAAAAAGTGATATGGCTGAAATTGATGTGGAGGTAATAAAATAATGAAAATTGCTCTTGTTGGTAATCAAAATAGTGGTAAAACTACACTATTTAATTTACTCACTGGCACTAATCAAAAAGTTGGTAACTGGCCAGGAGTTACAATTGAAAGAAAAGAAGGAAAAATTAAAGGAACTGAACTTACAATCGTTGACTTACCTGGTATCTATTCACTTTCACCTTACACCTCTGAAGAAGAAATCTCAAGAAATTATGTTTTAGAAGAAAACCCAGATATTATAATAAATATTGTTGATGCAACTTGTATTGAAAGAAGTTTATATCTTACAACTCAACTTCTTGAACTTGACACAAAAGTTGTAATTGCTCTTAATATGTGTGATGAACTTGAAGCAAAAGGTATTACAATTGATGAAAAAAAACTAAGCAACAATCTTGACACTACAATTGTAAAAATTTCAGCACTTAAAAAGACAGGTATTGAAGAACTCATATCTGTTATAAAAAACAACTCTGCTAAAGAAAATAATCACACTAAAATTTATAATGAAGATTTGGAAAACTTGATTTCTTCAGTTGATTTTATAGAAGGAAATCACAAAAGATTTAAAACCGTTAAAATGATTGATAATGACCCATCGTTTTTTAAACTTCAAAATGACAGCGTAAAAGCAAAAATCAAAGAAATTGAAGATAAAAATGGCTATGAAATAGAACAAATAATTGCAAATGAAAGATACAACTACATTGAAAAATCAATTTCTAACTGTGTATCACACGATAAAAAGAAAATCAGCACTAGCGAAAAACTTGATAAAATATTTCTAAATAAATGGGCTGCAATACCAATTTTTATTGGCATTATGTCTCTTATCTATTTTTTATCCGTAGGCTTAGTTGGAAGTGCAACTGTTGATTTAGTTGCAGGTTTATTTGAATCACTTTCTGGTTGGGTTGATTCCTCCCTTACTAATGCAGGTGCAAGTCCTGTTATAATTTCACTTCTTTGTGATGGTATAATTGCAGGTATTAGTGCAGTTCTAGGATTTGTTCCACAACTTATTATTTTATTTATTTGTATTGCTCTTCTTGAAACAAGTGGTTATATGAGCAGAATTGCTTTCTTTTTTGATAAAATATTCCACAAAGTTGGTTTAAACGGAAAATCTTTAATTCCTTTTATCGTTGGTGCTGGTTGCTCAGTTCCTGGAATTATGACTGCTAGAACAATTGAAGATGAAGACGAAAGAAAAGTTACTATTCTTTGCACTCCATTTATTCCTTGTAGTGCAAAACTTCCAATAATTGCACTTTTTGCTGGATATTTCTTCAATAACTCAGTAATCGTTACTCTTTCATTTTACTTTTTAGCAATTATTACAATCTTAGTTTCAGCAATAATTATGAAAACATTTTTCTTTAAAAGTAACAATTCTGCATTTATATCTGAACTTCCTGAATATAAAATTCCATCATTTAGATATGTTGTTAGAGATGTTTTTGATAAAACTATCGCATATTTTAAAAGAGCCGCAACAGTTATCTTTGTTTGTTCTATCGTAATTTGGGTTCTTTGCAGATTTAGTTGGTCATTTAAATTCTTATCACCAGAAGAAATAGAAAATTCTATTTTAGCAAGCATCGGAAATGCTTTTGCTTGGATATTCTACCCTATGCTTGGTGGAAACTGGAGTTGGGCAACAACTGTTTCAGCAATGCAAGGATTAGTTGCAAAAGAGCAAGTAGTATCTAGTATGAACATTATTGCTGGTCTTGCTGGAGAATCTGAAGCATTTGCATCATTATTTGGTTCATCTTCCTTCTCATTTTTCTCTCCACTTTCTGCTTATGCATATTGTATATTTAACTTATTTAGTGCCCCATGTTTTGGTGCAATAGGTGCAATGCGTAGAGAACTCGGTTCAAAAAAGGCAATGTTTAAGGCTGTATTATTTCAAACAGGAATCGCTTGGATTATTGCTACACTTATTGGTATTTGGGGAATGTTTATCTAAAATTTAATAATTATTTTCGCAAGTTTTTTACTATTAAATAACTATTTTTAGGAGGTATTATGGGGTTAAGTTTGATAGATTATATTATAATTATTTCTCTTGTAATTATTTCAATTTTAATATGCTATTTCTATTTTTGGAAGAATCGTAACAAACCTTGTCATGGTTGTCCTTATGCAAAAAACTGCACAAATGGTGCTTGCAAAAGCAAAAATAATTTTTCACAAAATAATGAAGAAAACAACAAAATCAATAATACTAATAAACTAGAAACAAGCAAAAATAATAAAACACAAAATGATTAGATAATAAAAATTTAATTAATTATATTAATTAAAAATAAAAATACAACCTTCTATTTTAAATTTTACTTTAAAAAAAGGTTGTATTTTTTATTGCTTAATTTTTAATTATAAGTTATTTTTTTATATCTTTTTATTACTAATTTTGATTAATATTTACAACAAAATCTTCTTCGCTATTAACATCTACGACAAGGGTGCTATTTGGCTTAACATCACTACCAAGAATTGATTTTGCAATCTCAGTTTCAATGATATGTTGAATAAATCTTTTAAGTGGTCTAGCACCAAAACTTGCATCATATCCTTGCTCTATGATTTGCTCTTTTGCCTTGCTAGTAACTTCTAATTTTAATTGTTTATCCACAAGTCTATTATTTAAATTATTAAGCACTAAATCAACAATAGCAAGTGTTTGTTTTTTAGTGAGAGGATTGAACATTATAATCTCATCAAGTCTGTTTAAAAACTCAGGTCTAAATGATTGTTTTAAAAGCATTTGAACTTCTGACTTTGCTTCATCAGAAATTTCCCCATCACTATTAATTCCATCTAAAATTATATTTGCACCAAGATTTGATGTTAAAATGATAATTGTGTTTTTAAAATCAACAGTTCTACCTTGACTATCTGTTACTCTTCCGTCATCAAGAATTTGAAGAAGAATATTAAACACATCAGGGTGTGCCTTTTCAATTTCATCAAATAATACTACCGAGTATGGCTTTCTTCTCACTGCTTCGGTAAGTTGTCCCCCTTCATCATAACCAATATAACCTGGAGGCGCACCAATAAGTCTAGTTACAGAAAATTTCTCCATATACTCACTC